>JASEHX010000003.1 GCA_030018645.1 Candidatus Margulisiibacteriota bacterium
TATAATCTGCTCCGGTATCCACAATAAACGTAAATTCTAAATATTGATTATACTTATTGGACCAGAACGACGCCAGTGCAACTGGTCTGTTTACAGTTCCAAATAGCTTGGAGCGCTCTTTTTTATACGGGAATTTAATTTTCATCAAATGGAATAAGCAGTATCAATGCATCTGCTTTTGGGATATAAGTAATGGTCGGGGTTTCATTGGGGTGCTGTAATATCAATTTATCAAGCAGTTTTGAAGCTAACTTGCCATTTTCGGCGCTATAGATTTTCCCGCCAATAATAACAATATGCTTCCCCATATATTTTGAATTTGAATAAACTAGGTTGATCAATCGCTTGTGCTTATCCATTTTAGACCGCTTTTCTTACTTTACCCGCTTTGAGGCATTTGGTGCAGACGTATTCTTTGCGGGCTTTCCCGCCAAGGATAATATTTATTTTTTGGAGATTGGCATTAAATTTACGTTTGGTTTTGCGGTTGCTGTGGGACACGCTATTGCCAATGACCGACTTTTTATCGCAGATAACGCATTTTCTACTCATAACGACTAAATTATAGCATAAATTATGCTAAAATAACAAATGACAAATGTCAAATGTCAAATTGGAAACACCCGCCCAGTATGTCAAAGGCGTTGGCCCTAGAATAGCCAAACTACTTAAAAAACTTGAGGTCGAAACGGTAGAAGACCTGCTTTATTTTTTCCCCCGTGATTATGAAGACCGCACCCAGATACGGCCGATTGCCAGGCTCCAGCCAAGCGATAATGCCATTATTCGCGCTGAGGTTGCCAGCATCAATCACCAAATTACCCGCAACCGCTTTTCAATTTTAAAAGTTATTTTGTCGGATCCATCCGGGTCCATCCAGGCGGTTTGGTTCAATCAACCTTATTTATTAAAACTCTTCCGCCGGGGGATGAAACTGATTGTCTCGGGAAAAATTGAATATTCAACTTATGAACACAGTTTGCAATTAACCGTTAAGGATTTTGAAGTTGACATGGGCGACGCTTTGGGAATTGTTCCGCATTATCCCTTAACCGAAGGGCTCTATCCCAAGACCATCCGCTCAATCATTAAAACGGTCCTTGATAAATATCTAGATGACCTTAAAGATCACTTGCCGGATAATATCCGCCAAGAGCAGCAATATCCCAAATTGGCAGAGGCCGTCCGCACCCTTCATTTTCCGAAAAGCTTAAATGAGATTGAACCGGCTCGTCAAAGGCTGGCTTTTGATGATTTTTTCTGGTTCCAGTTAGAACTGGGTCAGCGGCGCAAAAATAATCAAAAAGCGGTTGGAATTCCCCTTAAAATTGAGCCGGATAAGGTTGCGAAAGCAATAAATGCCTTGCCCTTTGTTTTGACCGGCGCCCAAAAGCAGGTAATGGAGGAAATTGAGCACGATTTACAAGCCCAGCATCCCATGAACCGCCTCCTGCAGGGAGATGTTGGCTCCGGCAAAACCGTCATTGCCGTCTTGGCCGCGCTGATTGCAATTAATAACGGTTATCAAACTGCCATCATGGCGCCAACTGAAATTTTGGCGCAGCAGCATTTTGACAAGATCATTAAATTGACAAAAGGTTTGAAGATTAAGGTTAAGTTATTAACCGGCACCCAGCAAAAAAAAGAGCGGACAAAAATCATTGACAAATGGGACCTGGTAATCGGCACCCACGCATTAATTGAAGAACAGGTCAGCTTTCGCAATCTCGGATTGGTCATTATTGATGAGCAGCATCGCTTTGGTGTCATGCAGAGAATGGGACTGGTAAAAAAGGGGGCAAACCCGCATGTCCTGGTCATGTCAGCTACCCCAATTCCCCGGACACTGGCGCTAATGTTATACGGCGACCTTGACCGTTCGGTTATTGATGAAATGCCGCCTGGCCGCACTCCCATTAAAACGCATTTCATTACACAAACCAAACGAAAGTCGGCCTATAATTTTATCCGCGAAAAAATTAAAGAAGGCCGGCAGGTGTTTGTGGTTTGTCCTTTGGTTGAGCAATCGGAAGCGCTCGATTTGAAGGCCTGCGAGGACGAAGCTGTCTTCCTGCAAAAAGAAGTTTTTCCAGAATACAAAGTGGGTCTGATCCACGGACGGATGAGCGGGAAGGAAAAAGACGCAATTATGCAGGCATTTTTGGGCAATAAAATAAATTTATTAGTTTCAACCACGGTCATAGAGGTTGGCATTGATGTTTCCAATGCAACCATCATGCTGATTGAACATGCCGAACGTTTTGGGCTTTCCCAACTGCATCAATTACGGGGAAGGGTTGGGCGAGGGTCAGAACAGTCGTACTGCTTTTTAGTTGGCAACCCCAAGACGCCGGAAGCCAAAGGCAGGATCAAGGCCATGCTGGATACTATCGATGGGTTTAAGATTGCCGAAGCCGATCTGCGCCTGCGCGGGCCAGGTGATGTTTTGGGTTTGCGGCAGAGCGGTTTGCCTTCCTTCCGGGTAGCTGATATAATTAAAGACGAGAAAATTCTGCAAGCTGCACGGATCGCCGCCTTCAACTTAATAGAAATGGAGCCCGAAATTGCGCGTAATATCTGGGAGTGCCAAAGGTAGAAAATTAAAAGTTCCGCTAGGCAATGTCCGCCCGCTTACGGGACAGGCCAAAGAAGCCCTTTTCAATATCCTGCAAAATCGAATAGTGGATTGCCGTTTTCTAGACCTATTTGCCGGCAGTGGAGCTGTAGGAATTGAAGCGCTCTCCCGGGGTGCCGCCCAGGTGACTTTTATTGAATTAGATAGGAAATCGGTTCAAGTTATCCGTGAAAACCTGGAGGCCTGCGGCTTTTCCAGCCAGGCAAAAGTTTACTCCGCCGACGTTTTGCAAGCTCTTAAAATATTAAAGCGCCGGCAGGCAAAATTTGCTATAATATTCCTTGGTGCTCCCTACGATAGCCCCGTTTTAGATAAAGCTTTGCAGTTTATTAGTGAGTGCGGGATTTTGGATAAGAATGGGGTTTTTATCGCCGAGCACCGCAAACAACATATCCTGCCAGACCGGTACGGCAAATACTTATGTGTCCGTTCCGAGCGATATGGGGAAACGGTATTTAATTTTTATGAAGAAAGCAATTTATCCGGGTAGTTTTGATCCGGTCACCAACGGTCACCTTGACATTATCAGCCGGGCAGCACAGTTATTTGATGAAGTCATTGTAGCCGTCATCCGCAATCCGGATAAAAAGACCAAATTTTCCTTGTCCAAACGAAAAAAGATGCTGAAAAATTGCCTGTTGGGACTACCCAACGTAAAAGTTAACAATTTCGACGGGTTGTTAATTGATTATGCCCGCTTAAGAGAAGCAAAAATAATTATTAGAGGACTGCGGGCCGTGTCCGATTTTGATTACGAGTTCCAAATGGCTTTGACCAACCGCAAAATGGCGCCGGAAATCGAGACCATTTTTCTGATGACCGATTATCGCTATTCATATCTATCTTCCAGCTTTGTAAAACAAATTGCGCGGCTGGGCGGAGATGTTTCGGCTTTGGTGCCTGGAGCGGTGGTAAAAGAATTAAGGAGGATATAAGCATGGAAATACTAGGATTATTAGACACCTTAGAGTCAATTTTGCTGGACGGCTTTAAAGTTCCTTTCACCAAAAAAGTCATGGTCAATGAAGACAAGATTTTGTCCATCATTGATAAGATGCGCTTGGTTATCCAGGGCGGGGAGGGCAGAGCGAAAGAAGCGATTGCCGCCAAAATGGGGGTTATTGAAGGGGTTAGGGAAAAGGACGACGATATTAGAACCGCCATGGAAGGAAGACCCCAAGAAGAATCAAAAGCAGTTGATGTTCTCCAGCAGGCCTATCAAATGGCCAAAGAAATCCGTGAGGGCGCCGACCGCTACGCTGATGAGGTTTTGGCCAACCTTGAAGCCACTTCTACCCGCATATTGCGGACCGTAAAAGCCGGCCGCGACCGGTTGACCGGGAAAAAAGAATGAAAAGAAAGGATGGGCGAACGGCTACCCAAATCCGCCCGGTAAAATTAACCCGCAATTATCTGCAATACCCTGAAGGATCGGTCTTAATCGAAATGGGCAATACTAAAGTTATCTGCACGGCTTGTGTTTCCGAAAATGTCCCGCCGCACAAAAAAAATTCCGGTTCCGGTTGGGTTACCGCCGAGTATTCCATGCTTCCCGGAGCAACCCACGAGCGGACCAATCGAGAGCAAAGGACCAAGGGCCGCACCCACGAAATACAACGGTTAATCGGACGGTCTTTGCGCTCAATCGTTGAGCTAAACAAACTGGGTGAACGCACCATTACTATTGATGCCGATGTTATCCAGGCCGATGGCGGGACACGCACCGCCGCCATCACCGGTTCAATGATCGCCCTGCAGGACGCCGTAAAATATTTGCTGAAGGAAGGGAAAATTGACCGCAATCCCATCCGCGAAAATATTGCGGCCGTAAGTGTTGGCGTGGTTGGCGGATCGGCGTGCATTGATCTGGCCTATGACGAAGATTCGCAAGCTGATGTGGATATGAATGTGGTAATGACTGAATCCGGCAAAATTGTCGAAGTGCAAGGTACGGCCGAAACCGAGCCTTTTTCCAAAGAATTGCTGGATGCTATGCTCGATATGGCCCAAAAAGGCATTCATGTATTGATCAAAAAGCAGAAAGAAACTCTTGCCCGCTAACATTACCCATGTTTAACTATCGCAACAAAAACGCAACAATCTTTGGATTTGGCATCAGTGGAAAAGCTTGCGCCAAATGCTTGCTTGACTTGGAAGCTATTCCATTTATCACCGAAATAAAGCCGACTGGAAAATTTGCGCCGGATGAAATTGCCGAGCTTGATCGATTGGGCATAAAATATGAATTTGGAGGGCATAGCGAACAAGCTGTCAATTCGACTGATTTAATTGTTGTCAGCCCAGGCATTCACCTGGATATTCCGGTTTTACTTAAGGCTAAGAGTAAAAACATCCCCGTTATTGCCGAAATTGAGTTGGCATATTGGATATTAAATAAACCAATTATCGCCGTCACGGGCACCAATGGAAAGACGACAACTACTACTCTTATCGGAGAAATGTTAAAGGCCGCCGGAAAAAAGATTGCGGTGGCCGGCAATATTGGCGCCCCTTTAATTGCTGTCGATGACCGGGAACTTGATTATATTGCAGCCGAAACCAGCAGTTATCAACTAGAAGGGATAAAAACATTTCGACCCTATATCAGTGTAATATGCAATATCCAAGAAGATCATATCGAGCGGCACCATTCGATGGAAGAATATATTGTCCAAAAGGCCCGCATCTTTGAAAACCAGACCCAAAATGATTTTGTGGTCTATAACGATGATGATCCGCTTGTCAGGCAAATGGTTATTTCGGCAAAAGCCCAAAAGATTCCTTTTAGCAAGACAAACTTATCGGTTCTTGGCGTCTTACCGGATGAAATAAAGATACCCGGCAGGCATAATTTAGAAAATGCGCTGGCGGCGGCAACAGCCGTTTCGCTGTGCAGTGTTTCAAAAGAAGTTATTACCCAAGTATTAAGGACATTCCCCGGAGTTGAGCATCGCATTGAATTTGTTCGGGAAATAAACAGCATCAGATTCTTTAACGACTCCAAAGCTACCAACCCAGCGTCAACTCTCGTCGCCTTGGAAACTTTCATCGGAAAACCGCTTATTTTAATTTTGGGCGGAAGGGAAAAAGGCGTCGAGATTGATACGTTATGTCAAAAAGTTAAAGAAGGGGTCAGACAAGTTATTTTGATCGGCGAGGCCGCTGAATTATTTAAGCGAGGGTTAGATAAAGCGGGCTTCTCAAGTTATCATATTGCCGGATCGATGGAAGAAGCCGTTAAATTAGCTTATAAAATCAGTCAATCCGGCGACAACCTTGTTTTATCTCCTGCGTGTGCCAGTTTTGATATGTTTAAGAATTATGAGGAGCGGGGGAAGGCATTTAAGGAGGCTATATATGCCCTCACCCGCTAACATGAAAAAAAGAAGATTCGATTATTTATTTTTATTCTCCGTAGCGGCTTTGCTGGCTATAGGATCGTTAATGATCTTTTCAACCAGCCCAACCTTGGGAATTAAGTTAGGCGATACCTATTATTTCGTGAAACGCCACTTACTTTATTTGATGCTGGGCATAACTGCCCTGTATTATGGCTTTAGGCTTGATCTTGAAAACTTAAAGAGCAAAGCTAATCTGGTTTTTATTATTTCACTGTTTTTACTTTTAATAATTTATATCCCCGGCGTTGGGAGAAGCATTAGCGGAGCCGCGCGCTGGATTGACCTTGGCGTGATTACTTTTCAGCCGTCTGAATTGATGAAATTTTCTATTGTTCTTTGGCTTTCAGGTATGCTTTATGCCATGAAGGACAAAGTAAAGGATTTATGGCGTGGATTATTACCCTTGCTGGCAACAGTAGGTGCAGTAATATTATTAATTGTCATCCAACCCGATTTAGGGACCGCACTGGTTCTTTCTGCCATCTCTTTTATCCTGCTTTGTGCGGCCGGAGCAAAGAGAGCCCATATTCTTTCGTTAGCGGCTCTTGGTTTTATTGGAGTATTTTTACTATCCATAACCAGCACCTACCGTTTAAAACGTTTATTGGCCTATTTAGATCCCTGGAAAGATCCCCAAGGCATTGGCTTTCAAATTATTCAGTCGCTTATGGCTGTTGGCTCGGGTGGGTTGTGGGGACTGGGATTAGGGGCTTCTCGGCAAAAATATTTCTACCTTCCCCAGCAATTTACTGATTTTATTTTTGCTATCCTTTGCGAAGAATTGGGATTCATCGGCGGAGTAGGAGTAGCTTTTTTGTTTATTCTTTTTGCTATGCGCGGGTTTAAAGTTGCTTTATCAACACCCAACTATTTTCATTATTTACTGACAGTTGGCATAACATTTTGGATTGCTATGCAAGCGTTAATAAATATTATGGTGGTGATTGGCTTAATTCCCACTACCGGTATCCCCCTGCCTTTTATCAGCTTTGGCGGTACCTCAACTATTATTAACTTATTTGCCGTCGGGATATTATTAAATATATCCGCCAAATCTCTGGTTGTTAAGTCATGAAAATTGTTATTGCTGCTGGAGGAACCGGCGGACACATATATCCTGGGATAGCAATAGCCGAGGAAATCCGGCGCCGCAACCCCCAAGCAGAAATTCTTTTTATCGGCAGCAGGGAAGGGCTGGAAAAAGATATCATTCCCCGCGAAGGTTATAAATTGACCTTAATTGCCGCGCGAGCGCTGCTGCGCAAATTATCATATAAATCGGTTACCGCTCCCTTTGTTTGTTTTATTGGTTTTCTGCAATCGCTCGCTGTATTGATAAAATTCCGCCCCTCAACAATTTTTGCTACCGGCGGATATGTTTGTCTTCCCGTAATTGCAGCGGCAAAAATATTGGGAATTAAAATTATTATCCATGAACAAAATGTTATCCCCGGCATGGTAAATAAAATCTGCAGCAGGTTTTCCTATAAAACCTTGCTGACATTTCCAGAATCATTACACTACATTAAAGGTGAAGTGGTTGGCGATCCTGTCCGACAGGCCATTAAAAGCATGGACCGAAAATTGGCACGAGAAAAATTAGGACTGCTCGAAGAAAAAACAACCGTTCTTATCATGGGCGGCAGCCAAGGGTCAAAAAAGCTGAATGAAATTGTCATTTCTGCCGCCGAAAGGATCCCGGAAGGGTTTGAATTTATCCATATCATTGGCAACCGTGATTTCCCGTGGGTCAATAATTATTTAAAGGGCAAGAAAGTAATTAATTATCGCGCCCTGCCTTATGTTTACGCTGAAATGTCCCTGCTGTTAGCCGCCGCCGATTTAGTTGTTAGCCGGGCAGGGGCAACTGCTATTTCCGAACTCCTGATTAGGGGATTGCCGATGATATTAATTCCTTTTCCATTTGCGTCTGATAACCATCAATTGTTTAATGCAAAGGCCGTAGCGGTAAATGGAGCGGCAATTGTTGTAGATGAAAAAGATTTTTCGTCCGATAAATTGCTTTCCCTGCTGACTACAAACAGTATGGATTATGTTAAAATGAAAACGGCTAGTTTCTCGCTGGCAAGGCCAATGGCCGCTGAAAGGATTGTAGACATACTTTATGGCTGATCTTGATATGGCAAGGGTTAAAAACGCGCATTTTGTAGGAATTGGCGGCTGCGGCATGTCGGCCATTGCCAAGATCCTCTTTGAAATGGGGTTTAAAGTTACCGGATCCGATGTCCGCGAAAACCCCAATACCATGCGCCTTAAGGACTTGGGAATAAAAGTTCAAATCGGTCATAAAATGTCCAATCTGCGCGGAGCAGATGTTGTGGTTTATTCATCGGCTTTATCTGAAGACAATGTCGAATTAAGAGAAGCGGCAGCAAAAGGCATTCGTATCTTAAAAAGGGCCGAAATGCTGGCTTGGATTATGAACCAAAGCCAACAACGCATTGCTGTGGCCGGCACACACGGAAAAACCACTACTACTGCTATGCTGGCAAAAGTGCTGGACTTCGCCAAAAGAAATCCTACTTACTTAATCGGCTGTGACATGGATTATGCCGAAGGGAATGCTAAATTAGGGAGAGGAGAATTTGCCATAGCCGAAGCGGATGAATCAGACCGCTCCTTTCTCTTTTTGTCGCCCACCATCGGTGTTATTACCAATATTGAAGACGACCATATGGAGCGCTTTGGCACCATGCAAAAAGTGGTTGAAACCTTTGAGTCATTTGCCAATAAAGTAGCTGAAACTGGTTTTATCGCTATTGATCCATCCAACGAAAACAACCGTGAAATAATACAACGGGTAAAAAGGCGCTTTATAACTTATGGGTTAAATGGCGAATCAGAGTATCGTACCGAAAACATGCGTTTTAATTCTTTTAGTTCCAGTTATCATCTTATTCGATCAGGTAATGAGCTGGGAGTTGTGGAATTGTCTGTTCCCGGCTGGCAAAATGTGGTAGACAGCTTAGCCGTTTTTGCCGTATGCATAGAATTGGGAATTAATTTTAATGTTATTGCTTCAGCATTGCATACCTTTACGGGAGCCAGGCGCCGCTTCCAAACGGTTGGCGAGTACAAAAACATCTTGGTAGTTGACGATTACGCCCATCATCCCACCGAGATCATGGCCACCCTTTCGGCGGCAAGGTCCGGCTGGCCTAACCGGCGGATAATCTGCATCTTCCAGCCGCACCGTTATTCGCGCACTTTATTGTTAAAAGAGCGGTTTGCCAATGCTTTTAGTGATGCCGATAAAATTATCATCACCGATATTTATGCTGCTTCTGAAAAGTCGATTACTGGGGTTTCAGGCAAAATCATTGCTGAGGGAATTAAAGATAAGGATGTAACCTATATTCCTAAAAAGGAAAAAATTCCTGCCTATTTAATAGACATTGTAAGTGAAGGGGATATTATATTGACCCTTGGAGCAGGCGATATTTATACGACAGGCAAAGAGATATTATCCCGTTTAAAATTAAAAGATGAAATACCGGCGCAATGAACCATTAAGCAAGCATACGTCTTACAAAATCGGCGGGCCGGCCGATTATTTATGCCAGCCAAAAAGCTTAACTGAATTAAAATCGGCCTTGCAGTTTGCTAAAAATAATAAGCTTCCAGTAGCAGTGATCGGCAGTGGGACCAATCTTTTGGCTCCCGATGAGGGCTTTAGAGGACTAGTCATCAAGTTCGGTCAAGCACTAAATGGAATTAGTATAAAAGGCAGCCAAGTTACGGTTGGCAGTGGGGTTACTATTGCTCAATTATTATCAATATTAGCCCACAAGAGATTAGGAGGGCTTGAATTTTTAGCCAGCATTCCAGGATCAATTGGCGGAGCGGTAGTGATGAACGCGGGAGCATGGGGAGATGAGATTGGAAAACACATCATTAAGATCGAAGCAGTAACCAAAGAGGGAAAAATAAGAACCATCACCCAAAGGCAGATGCATTTTAAATATCGCTCAAGCATTCTTCAAAAGCAACCTTGGATCGTAGTTAGCGTAACTCTTAAACTATCTAAGAAAAAAAAGACCGTCCTGCAAAAGATGATCAAAAATTATCTGGCTTTGCGCCGGGAAAAACATCCACTAGGCCAGCCAAATTGTGGAAGTGTCTTTAAGAATCCTGCCAGAAAATTAGCCCCCTTACCGGCCGGAAAATTGATTGAATCAGCCGGTTTAAAAGGTCTAAAGGTTGGCCAAGCCCAGGTTTCCAAAAAGCACGCTAATTTTATCGTTAATTTGGGCGGAGCAACCGCGCAAGATGTAACCCAGCTTATCCAATTAGTTCAAAAAGCGGTTTGGAAACGCTTCAAGATAAAACTTGAGCCCGAAGTTAAAACTATGGTAGAATTTTAAAATAATGACGGCAAAAGAAAAGATTAAAGCGATCGAAGAAATTGCCCGCAAACTGCGCCAACATATTATCCAAATGACTTGCGCGGCAGCGTCGGGTCATCCAGGCGGGTCGCTTTCGGCGGCCGATATTATCGCCGTCCTCTATTTCCATCAATTACGCCATGATCCCAAAAATCCTACTTGGGCCGACCGCGATCGTTTTGTCATGAGCAAGGGGCACGCTGCGCCAGTGCTTTATGCCGCACTGGCCGAGGCCGGATATTTTTCAGTTGACTATTTGAAAACTTTACGTAAACTGGGTAGTTCTCTTCAAGGCCACATTGACATGCTTTCCCTGCCGGGGATAGAAATGTCGACTGGATCATTGGGGCAGGGATTATCCGCGGCTAATGGCATGGCTTTGGCCGGCAGGTTGGATAAAAAGGACTACCATGTTTATTGTTTAATGGGCGATGGCGAATGCCACGAAGGTCAAATATGGGAAGCGGCTATGACTTCTTTCCATTACAAGCTAGATAATTTAACCGCTATTGTAGACCATAATAAATACCAGATTGACGGTAAAATTGAAGATATAAAAAATATCCAGCCCTTTGCTGATAAATGGACGGCTTTTGGCTGGCATGTAATTCAGTGTAACGGGCACAAAGTTGAAGATTTGACAAAAGCTTTTGAAAAAGCCAAAAGGGTCAAAAGGCAGCCTACGGTGATAATTGCGGACACGGTAAAAGGCAAAGGGGTTTCCTTTATGGAAGAAAAACCGCTGGATTATCACGGCAAAGCGCCGACTAAGGAAGAAGAACAAAGGGCACTTCAGCAGCTCTGCCGAATTGAGGCCCCTAAAAAATGAGTAAGAAAGAAATTGCCACCCGCGATGTTTACGGGCAAACCTTGCTTGAATTAGGGAAAGAGAATCCTAATATCGTTGTCTTAGATGCGGATCTAGCTTGTTCGACTAAAACGGCTATGTTTGGCAAGGCTTTTCCCAACCGCTTTTTTGATATGGGGATTGCCGAGCAAGATATGATTAGCACTGCCGCCGGATTAGCGGCCTGCGGCAAAATTGCTTTTGCTTCTACCTTTGCCGTGTTTGGTTCGGGAAGGGCTTGGGATCAAGTACGGATGATGGCGGCTTATACTCGGCTCAACGTTAAAATTGTTGTAACTCACGGTGGAATTACTACTGGCGAAGACGGCGCTTCCCATCAAGCCAACGAAGATATTGCCATTATGCGCGCCATTCCCAATATGACAGTGATTGTCCCAACTGACGGTGTGCAAACCGCCAGTGTCATACGAGAAGCTGCTAATTTCTACGGCCCAATGTATATCCGCCTCAGCCGCGGCAAAACCCCGGTGGTATATGAAAATGGCTGTGAATTTAAAGTCGGCAAAGGAACGATCCTAAAAGAAGGGACTGATTTAACCATTATTGCTTGCGGAATCATGGTTGAAAAAGCTCTCAATGCGGCTGATGCGCTTAAAAAAGAAAATGTCAACTGCCGCGTTATCGACATGCCTACCATTAAACCCATTGATAAAGAGTTGATCATCAAATGCGCAGAAGAAACCGGTGCCATCGTCACTGCCGAAGAACATTCGATCATTGGGGGATTAGGCGGAGCAGTGGCCGAAGTTATCGTTGAAAACTGCGTTGTCCCGATGGCTAGAGTAGGGGTAAGGGACACTTTTGGCGAATCAGGAAAACCAGAAGAATTATTAGTTAAATACGGTTTAACCGAATCCGAGATAATGGCGGCGGTCCGCCATGTATTAGCGAGGAAAAAATGAGCCGCCCTTCCTGGGATGATTATTTCCTAAAAATAACCGCCGATGTTTCAGAACGGGCTACCTGTGTCAAACGCCAGGTTGGGGCCATTATTGTTAAAAACAATCGCATTTTATCAACTGGTTATAACGGCGCTCCCAAAGGTTTTGACCATTGCACCGAACAAACCTGTATCCGCAAGCAAATGGGACTGCCTTCTGGACAGCGGCATGAACTTTGCCGAGGCCTGCATGCCGAGCAAAATGCCATTATCCAGGCGGCGGTTCACGGCGTCAGCATTGACGGCGGAACCATGTACTGCAATTACCAACCGTGTGCTATATGCGTTAAGATGATTATAAATGCCGGGATTAAGCGTTTAATCTACTCCGGCGGCTACCCCGACGAATTGGCGGAAGAGATGATGAAAAAGAGCAAGTTGGAGGTAAAGAAAATATGAAAATCGGTTATTTAGGGCCTGAAGGAACGTTTTCGGAAGAAGCCAGCCAGCTATACAAAAAAAGTGTTGGCTCGAATGTGGGACTAATCCCTTACGCCACTTTTTATGACCTATTATTTGCAGTAGAGCAGGGAAAAATTGCAGAAGCTATTGCTCCCATCGAAAACTCAATTGAAGGTACCATTGGGACCATTACCGATATGTTGGCTAAGGATGTTAATCTCTTTATCTGTCAAGAAATGGTCTTGCCCGTTTATCATTATCTGATTGCTCCAAAGGGGATAAAGCTTTCGGCAATAACCGATGTGATTTCAATTCCGCAAGCCCTTGACCAATGCAAAGATTTCTTGCGCAAACACTTACCCAAAGCCAAGGTGCACATGGCAGCTAGTACTTCTAATGCCGTCATGCAGGTAGCAACCTCCATTGGTGAAAAATTGGCAGTTCATAGAAAAATAAAGGGGGGCATATTTGCGGCCATCGGCACCAAATCGGCTGCCCATTTATATGCTTTAAACATCTTAGCGAAAAAGATCAATGCCAAAGACAACCAAACCCGTTTTGTGGTATTAGCCAAAAAGGACCATCCCCGCACCGGTAAAGATAAGACCTCAATTGTTTTTTCTATCCGCAAAGATCGCCCCGGCGGGCTCCATGCCTGCTTGGCAGCTTTTGCCGCCCGCGAAATTAATTTGACAAAAATTGAATCGCGGCCGTCTAAGAAAGCCCTGGGTGATTATTACTTTTTTATAGATATGGAAGGGCATCGCCAAGACCGGATTATTACCGGCGCATTAGCCGAGTTAAAAAAACAAACTGGATTCTTTAAATTGCTTGGTTCTTATCCAAAGTTCCGCAAAAACCCTCACCCGCTGGCATGAAAGACTCTCACCCTCTCCCAAAGGGAGAGGGGGGTATTATGAAGCAACAAAAGCTACCTTCTCCCCCTGGGAGAAGGTGCTAAATTTTAGTTTGGTGGATGAGGGATATGGAAAGTTGAATTTAAGTTTGTTTCAGAGTACAATAAAACCATGTGTGAAGAAAAGAAATCACATTTAATGGAAGGATTGGTTTTGGGTGGCTTGATAGGGTTGGCGGCCGGATTAATCTTTGCTCCGACGACAGGAGATACTACAAGGGCCCGGATAAAAGAACGGCTGAAAGATTTGGAACTTGACGGGATTGTTGATCGCATTTCCGATGCTTATAATGAAGGCATAAAAGAAGCCCAAAAGGTTTCTGAGGAGACAAAGTAAGATGGGAATTTACGACATATTAATTAACCTACTAATTTTCTGCGGTATTGGACTATTAATTGCCTTGATTGTAGCCACAATCATGGTTATATTGATCCTCCTCGATCTGCGCCGTACTGCTAAAGAAGTCGGTGATAAAGTTAAAGCCATTGCTTCCATCCTTGATATTGTGGGGATGCTTTTTGGCGGAATGGGTGCCATAAAAAAAAAGTTAGGCGGCAATTTGGGCGCCAATAGCGCTGCAATTGTCGGATTTGCGGCCGGATTGAAAAAAGCTTTGCAGGTATTGTTGAAGAAATAATAAGGAGGAACTGCGATGGGTAAAATAATGAAGAGTTTAACGCTGGGCGGGATCATTGGGTTTATTGCTGGCCTGTTTTTTGCCCCGGGTAAAGGTGAAGAAACCCGGAAAAAGGTACAGGCTGCGGTTGAAAAAGGTAAAGAGAAATTCAAAGAGATTAAGGAAGAATTTTTAAAAAAAGAAGAATAGGGGTTAGAGCTTAGGGGATAGGGGAGAAAGAAATATGGCAGAAAAGAATCGGGTTGAGGTATTACTTGAAGAGATTCGTAGTGATGTAAAAGCGATTGCTGAAGGGCATTCGGTTTTAAACAATAAAATCGATAATTTGGAGATTACACTTACAAATAAAATTAATGATGTTGTTCTAGCTGTAAAAATGAATTCGAAAGATATTAAAGAATTAAAAGTAGCTGTGCAACAACATGTTAGAATGCCCGCTCCATTAGCCCATGCCGCAGTCTAAATTAGATTCATTCGTTTCTTCAGCGTTAAAAAACGTTGGTATAGAAGAGCAAATTGGGTATAAGATTGATGTTCCTCCCCGCAGAGAGTTTGGCGATTTTTCCACTAACGCTGCCATTATTGCCGGGAAAAAGCTGTCCCGCAATCCGCTAGACGTTGCCGAAGAAATTGTTGCGGCTCTACAAAAGATTGACAATCTAAAACTAATTAGGGAATTAAAAACAGTAAAACCCGGATTTATCAATATTTTTCTAAATGATGCATATATTCAACAAAGTGTCTTAGAAATCCACAAACAAGATCATGCTTGGGGCAAGGGTGATGATTACAAAGGCCAAAAGATCCTGCTTGAATTTGTCTCGGCAAATCCTACCGGTCCACTGCATGTTGGCCATGGCCGCTGGGCTGTCATCGGGGACATAATCGGCAACCTGTTTAAAGCGGTCGAATATTCGGTTACCAAGGAGTTTTATGTTAATAACGTTGGCAATCAGATTGAAATGCTGATTAAATCAATTGAGGCAGCAAAGGCCGGTAAACCGACGCCTGAAGGCGGCTACGGTGGCGTCTATATAAGGGATATCTCAGACAAACTCAAAGAGCAAAGTTCGAAGATCAAAACAAGTGGGGAAATAATCAAAGACATAATAAATCAGCAAAAGCATGTATTGAGTAATCTTGGCATTGAATTTGATAGTTGGTTTTTAGAAAGCCAGTTGCATGAAGGCAACAAGATATTCGCGGCCGTCCAAATATTACACGATCTTGGTAAAACCTTTGAAGAAGGCGGGGCAATTTGGTTTAAGTCGCAGGAAACGGGTGATGATAAAAATCGGGTACTAATCAGAGAAGACGGCCGGCCAACTTATTTTGCAGCCGATATTGCTTATCATCTTGATAAATATAACCGTGGTTTTGACCAAATCATCAACATCTGGGGAACTGATCATCACGGCTATGTTGGCCGATTAAAAGGAGCAATTGGAGCGCTTGGACTACCAGTTGAAAAGTTTAATATAATCATTGGCCAGTTGGTTACCCTTTATCGCGGGGATGAGCCGGTCAGGATGTCAAAACGGACGGGGGAAATGGTTACTTTGCAAGAAGTTATCGATGAAATTGGCTGCGATGCCACCCGCTTTTTCTTTGCCGCAACCGATGTAAACTCGCATTTGGATTTTGATTTGGAATTAGCCAAGAAGCAGTCCAATGATAATCCGGTGTTTTATGTTCAATATGCGCATGCGAGGATTTGCAGTATTTTGAAAAAATCCCAAAGCCTAAATCCTAAATCCGAACAAGGAGATATTATTTCTAATTTAAATGATCCAGCAGAACGAAGATTAATGCTTAAGCTCCTGGCCTGGCCGGAGACGGTTAAACTGGCCGCGAAACTGCGCCATCCGCACCGGATTTGCGAATATGGCAAAGAATTGGCTACCGAATTCCATCACTTCTATGAAAAGTGCCGCGTCCTGGGTAATTCTGCCCGCCTTGTCTTGGTTGACGCTTCTCGAATCACCCTGCGAAATGTGTTAGAATTGTTAGGAGTTACAGCTCCAGAATCAATGTAGGAAAGGGAATTTTAGTTTAATGAAATTTGCATTTTTTAAAGGCGAGATTGTTCCTTTTGAACAAGCTACCGTCAGCATTATGACCCATGCCTTCAATTACGGCACGGGCTGTTTTGAAGGCATCCGCGGCTACTGGAATGAAGATCAACAGCAAATGTATATATTGAAACTCAAAGAGCATTATCAGCGGCTTCTAAGTTCTGCCAAAGCTTTGCGGATTAAAATTAACTTTTCTATCCCAGAACTTATCAATATCACGAAAGAATTGGTCAGAAAAAACGGCTACCAGCAAGACGTTTATATTCGACCATTGGCTTATAAATCCGAAGCTAAAATCGGTCTTGGCCTGCATAATATTGCGGATGATTTTGCCATCTTTCTTGCTCCGTTTGGTGAATATCTGGACATTTCCAAAGGCATTAAAGTTTGCCTGTCAAAATATCGGCGGATTGCCAGCCACGCCATGCCGCTGGGAGCAAAGCTAACTGGGACCTATTTCAATTCCTCGCTGGCCAAAGCCGAAGCGCTGGATCGCGGATTTGTGGAAGCAATAACTTTATCCCACAAAGGCAATGTGGCCGAGGGCAGTGGCGAAAACATCTTTATGGTTAAAAAAGGGGTGCTCTATACTCCCCCATTATCGGACGATATTCTACCCGGTATCACCCGTTTGGCCGTTATGGAATTAGCCTGCAGGGAATTGGAACTCAACGCCTATGAAAAGTCAATTAAACCATCGGCCTTATTTACGGCTGATGAGTTATTTTTTACCGGCACCGGCGCCCAGATATCACCCATTACCCAGGTGGAAAAGAAAAAGATCGGCAAGGGAAAGGTTGGACCAATTACCAAACAACTGCAAGCAATTTATTTTCGCGCTGTTCGCGGGGAAAACCCAAAATACAAAAAGTGGCTTGCATCGGTTTATTGAACATGAAGGGCGTGGGAATAGATATTATTGAAATCGACCGCGTGAGAGATGCGGTTGAAAGCTACGGCGATAAGTTTTTAAACAAGGTTTATACTCCGCATGAGATCAAACGCTGCACCGGCCTTAATAAATACCGTATTCCAGAATTAGCCGTCCGTTTTGCCGCTAAAGAAGCTTATTCAAAAGCATTGGGGAAAGGGATCGCCGGTTTTGGCAGGAACGATCATGGCATCAGATGGACCGATGTTGAGATACGCAATGATAAATTGGGAAAACCAATGATTGCTTATAAGGGAAAAATTAACAAAAATACGTACATTAGCTTATCTCATTCTCGTGAATATGCAGTTGCTTCGGTTGTAATTGAATAAGGGATTTTAACACCAAGACACTAAGACCTGCCTGCCGGCAGGCAGGTCTTAGTGTTGATTCTCAATTTCTTTCTCTTCTTTTCACTATATATTTATGCTAGTATTTCTGCACATGGATATTCTAACTGCAAAAGAAATGCAGGCATTAGACCGCTATACAATAGAAAAGCTTGGTGTCCCACAAATCGCCCTCATGGAAAATGCCGGCAACGCCGTCGCTGATGAAATCAACAATATTGCCGGAAGGCGAAGATCGGTCTTGGTTGTCGCTTATAAGGGAAATAATGGGGGAGATGGGTTCGTCGCAGCTAGGCATCTGTTTAACTTAGGGTACTATGTCACTGTGTTTTTACTGTGTAAGGAAGAAGAAATCAGCGGATCGGCTAAGGTTAACTTAGATATACTACACAAATTAAAAGTCCCAATTCACAATAAATCGTCCGAACTAAATCGATTATTAAAATCCGCTGAAATTATCGTGGACGCTATCTTTGGGATTGGGTTTAAGGGCAGGGTAGACAGGCAAATTGCTCAATCCATTGATTTGATAAACAAGTATCACAACCCTCACCCGCTAACGTTTAAGTGTTGCACCCTCTCCCAGCCTGCCTGCCCTCCTTCGGCGGGTAAACCGGCAGGCAGGAGGGAGAGGGTAGTTATAGCTATAGATGTGCCTTCGGGAATCAATGCTACAACGGGAAAATGCGATAAACATTCGATTGAAGCAGATTATACTGTTACCTTTGCTTATCCAAAAACGGGATTATTAAAATATCCTGCAACAGCTAATGTTGGGAAGTTAATCGTTGCTCAAATCGGGATTTTGGGGATTCAACACCAAGACACGAAGACACAAAGGGGGATGAAAACAGCAAGGCGGGCAAACGATGCAGCACAATTCTATCTGCCAAAAAGATCAATATTTAGCCATAAAGGTGATCAAGGAAAAGTATTAATCATTGCTGGTTCAAGGAACATGAGCGGGGCGGCTTATTTAACCGCCCGCGCTGCCATCCGTTCCGGTGCCGGATTGGTGTATTTAGCTGTTCCCCAAAGCATTCAAAAAATTGTTGCGCCTAAAACTAGGGAAGTGATAACAATCGGATTGCCTGAAACTAAAGAAGGCACAATTAGTTTAGGGGCCTTTGCTGAATTAATGAAGATCAAAGCAGATGTTGCCGCCATTGGCCCTGGATTGACCATTAATAGTGAAACAAAAGAATTGGTAAGAAAATTAATCCTTGGCTTGAAAGTTAAAAATATGGTTCTTGACGCAGACGGGCTAAATGCCGTTGCAGATAATCCTTCAACTTTAATGAAAGCAAAATCAAAGATTGTCATCACTCCGCACCCGGGAGAAATGAGTCGATTGACTCAAAAAAGTGTTAAGCAAATCCAAAAAGAGCGCGCATCAATTGCAAAAAAACATGCTGCTAAATGGGGTATTACTATCGTCTTGAAAGGAGCAAATACAGTTGTAGCTTCACCCAACCATGTCTTTATCAATTCATCCGGCAATCCAGGGATGGCTTCCGCGGGAGTAGGGGATGTTTTAACCGGGATGGTTGCTGCATTTATGGGACAAAAACTGCCGGTAGAATGGGCGGTTTATTTGCATGGTATAGCCGGAGATTTAGCTAGCGTCGAAAAAGGCGAATATGCTATGATTGCCAGTGACTTGATCGAGCAAATTCCTTATGCAATACAAAAATATTCCTGAAGAGGTTGGGGATAAAGTATATTCATGGCTGGAAGAATTTGGGCGCATGGTTGAGCTCTTTCTTAGCATTATCGCTAATGTTTTCAAAGGAAAAATAAACCTCAAGCTTACTTTTGACCAGATGGTGAAAATTGGCATCGATTCTCTGCCGCTTTGCCTTACCACCGCCGCTTTTATTGGCATGGTCTTTGCTATCCAAATTGCCGGTGAATTTGTGCGCTTTGGGGCAGGCCGTTTTGTGGGTGGAGTTATGAGCATAGCTATGGCGCGTGAATTGGGGCCAGCCATTACCGGAATTGTGGTTGCCGCGCGGGTTTCTGCCTCTATCACTGCTGAGCTTGGCACTATGTGCGTGACAGAGCAAATTGATGCTTTGCGGGCGCTGGGGGCGAGTACAACCCGCTATTTGGTTATTCCCCGCTTTATTGCCGCGGCCTTAATGATGCCTTTGCTGACCATTCTGGCTGACGTGCTTGGTTTCTTGGGCGGCTACCTGGTAGCTACCGCATTTGGCGGGATCAACGCGGTTCAATACTTGGAAACAGCGCAAAGATTAGTTAGTACCTGGGATATTTATGGCGGAATCCTTAAAACCGTCATTTTTGGTGCTATCATTGCTGTCATTGCCTGTCACCGCGGGCTTAACACTAAAGGAGGCGCCAAAGGGGTAGGGGAGGCAACTACTTCATCCGTGGTAACAACATTGATCTGTTTATTTATTGTCAATTATTTCTTGTCGGTCTTATTTTTTAAATAATGATAAAATTAAGGGCGCTAACAAAATATTTTGGAAAAAAGATTGTTTTAGATAAGGTTGATCTTGTAATCCCTGATGGGGAATCGTTGGCTGTTATCGGGCCTTCGGGCTGCGGTAAAAGCACCTTGCTGCGCATTTTAATTCGTTTAATTGATCCCACTTCTGGTTCAATTAATATTGATGGAGAAGAAGTGACTCTCTTATCCGAAGACGGGTTAATGCGCATCCGCCAAAAAGTAGGAATGATCTTCCAAACTGCCGCCCTTTTTGACTCCCTTTCTGTTTATGAAAATGTGGCTTTTGGCCTGCGCGAAAGGGGGAATATGCTGGAAAAAGAAATTGCGCAAACGGTAAAAGACAAACTAGCTTTAGTAGAACTATCTGGGACAGAGGCCCTTTATCCGGCTGAATTGTCCGGCGGTATGCAAAAAAGGGTCAGTATTGCCCGGGCCTTGGCATTCAATCCTAAAATTATCCTTTACGATGAGCCCACCACCGGCCTTGATCCAATTACCTCTGTAACCATTGAGAATTTAATGTTAAAATTGCAGCAAGAATTAAATGTAACGTCGGTTATTGTTACCCACGTCATGCAAACCGTTAATCGCGTGGCCAAAAAGATAGTTATGCTGCACCAAGGAAAATTAATTGAAACCGGCTCGCCGGAAGAAACCAAGAAAACCAGCAGCAAAATCGTAAAAGATTTTATTACAGGAGGATTATAATATGGCTATGACGCCCAAAGCCAAAGTTGGGATATTTGCTTTAATTGCTTTAATTATGCTGGCCTCCGTTATCGCTTGGAAAACCGATTTGCTCCGTTTAGGTGCGGGGTATCAATTAACCGGTTCATTTGTAAATGTTGAAGGTTTAACCGTGGGCTCGGAAGTTCGCTACCGCGGTTTGAATGTGGGTAAAATCATGCGCATTGATCCCGGGCCTTATGACATTAAATTATACGCTGTTATAAGCAAACAAATTAAATTCCCTGCAGATTCGCAATTAAGGGTGTCTTATGATGGTATTGTGGGACAAAAATATCTTGAAATTGTCCCGGGAACGTCAGAAGCGGTTTATCTTCCCGGTCAAATGCTTTTTGGGCAAAAAACTTCCGGGATTGTTGATTTTGTTGATATTGGCGCCAAGAACCTTGAAGAGCTGAAAAAGATCGTTTCCAGCATTGCCAGCATGGTAGACAGCCCCAAGTTTCGCAAGGCCATCATGAATACGGTCTATACCGCCGATAAAGTGGCTGACCAGTTAGAGCAATTAACAATTGAATTGCGGCAAACCAATGAAGGCATAAAAAATATTGTTGCTGATCCCAAATTCCAAACAGCGGTCAAAGGAACCATGACCGAAACTGCAAAAACACTTACATCCGCTAACAATTTTTTTGAATCGTTTGGCAAGCTGAATATTCGGCCTTCCGGCGGGGTTGATCTAGGAACTAGAGCCAATGCGGTTATCGGTGATGTTGATATTGTCCAAAATGACCAAAATTACCTGCGTTTCGGCATTGGGGAAGGCCCAACCCGCCAGATGAGTTTGCTGGATATACTATTTAATTCCAAAGTTGCCGATGACTGGGGATTCCGGCTGGGGGTTATTAATAACCAATTAGGCGGGGGTATTGCCTACTTCATGTCACAAAAAACTTCTTTGCGCGGCGATATTTACGATATAAACAATACCCGCCCCAACTGGCCAAAGGTGCGCTTGGGTTATGAACATGAAGTGCGCGACTTTATGGACGTAACCGTAAAAGCGGATGACGTATTAAACGACGGCACGCGCAACTTTTCAGTTGGAATAATGGTCAAACCATCCAAAGCCGAAATCTATTAAAAAGGGGGTGACAAAAATGGTAAAAAGATTGTTGGGATTAGGAGCATGTTTGGCAGTAGCATTAATGGTGGTCGGTGGAAGCGTGGATGCACTGGTAAGCGTTGGGGCTCTGGCTGCCAATTACAGCGCGCCCGGCGGTAATGTTTCAGGTTATGGGTTAGAAGTAGAAATTCCTTTACTGCCGCTTTTAACGACGCGGGTTGACGCAACTTTTGCGTCGGGAACCAATGCCGGCGGCACTTACAATATTACTCCAGTAATGTTGAATGGATCCTATAAGTTCCCGCTGACTCCGATTTATGTGGGGGCAGGGGTTGGCACCGCATTATTTACTCAAGTCGGCGTAACGGTTCCCTCAACTGTGATTTATGACGTATTTTTGGGTTACGAGCAAGGCATCCTGCCAATGAGCAGTGTCTTTATCCAAGCCGGCAGTATGAATATGATTCTAAATTACAGCATTGGCGGCGTAACGATTAACCAGAATATGAGCGGCACAAGCGTAAAAGGCGGAGTTAGGTTCGGGATTTAGCAAAGTTTGCAATTTTTGCCCCAGTTATTACGATAATATAGGTAGTGAGCGAAGGAAGTGAAGGAGTCACAAGATGACCGGTCTGCTAAATTTAGTATTGCTTGTCCCGTCTGTTGCTGTGGCCCAAACTAAAGCAGAATGGTACCAGCAAAAGCTAGCACAGATCGAACAATTATTTAGCCAAGGCAGTTATCACGCAGGGATCCGGCAAGCAGGCTTGTTGGTCGATCAATTATGCAATGGCGGCGATGGAAGCATGCCCGATCTTCAACTTTTAAGGAATCTTAAAACTAAAGTAAAACAAGGCGAAACATTGGCTATTGCAATGGCAAAATCATATGCTCCACTGCCACCGCCATACTTAAATTTTGCGATTGACAGTTTACCTCAACCCATTAAAGACTCAAATGATATAGACCTGCAGGCAAAATATATTTGCTTTACCATGGCTATGATCCATGCCGAAAGCAGGTTCAATGCCCAAGCGCTCAATCAACAGGATGGCGCAACTGGATTGGGACAAGTTAAACTGGCCACGGCAGAAGAAGTATTAGGGGTCGATAATCCCAACTTATTGAATCCCGCCACCAATATTCGAGCCGTAGAAGCCCATATTTACCGGCTTTTTGTTAAAGAATTTAACGAGCACTATCCCAGCCGGTTAATGGACTTTAGTGATGATTCCGTAACTACTGCAGTAATTGAAACCTACGGTGGGGCAGAGCCCAATAAGGTATTGAATCTTATGGGCTTATATAAACTTTTGTATTTTGATTGGATCAAACAAAGACTATCTAGCCAACCATTTAACCAATAAAATTGCTATTGTTGCCAGCCCGGCAAGGCCAAAGAAGCACGGAAAACCAGTAAAAATGCACTTAAAAACTGATTAATTCTATGTCGCATAATATATCTTATGTCAAGTTGATATAAGGTGACGATT
The DNA here is from genome assembly GCA_030018645.1 of Candidatus Margulisiibacteriota bacterium. GTDB lineage: Bacteria > Margulisbacteria > WOR-1 > O2-12-FULL-45-9 > O2-12-FULL-45-9 > JASEHX01. Next base: position 23,345 of record JASEHX010000003.1, read on the forward strand.
GTTTATTTTTTGGCTAAGTTATGCTAAATATTGCATCACTTGAGGTTTATCCACAGGGATTATTAACGGAAATTACTTTAGTACTATCACCGGTCCGCCGTTAATAGCTATCTGGTCGTTTGCAACGGCAATCCCGGCATAACTCTTCCCTGGATCGTTGAAAAAGAAAAACGGCCCTTCCAATAATTGGTATGAAGACACTGATTCCCCGGTGTCGGCGTCAACTACCAATAAATATGCCCTGTTTTCTTGATTACGTAAAATAAGGATGTTTTCCCCATTCTCGTTTTCAACCAATACGGCAGTTGTATCACCTACCGGCCCTGAATTTGTCGGCTGGACCTGCCAGATTACTTCACAGGTTTCCTTATCCATTTTAAACAGCTCGCCAGTCATTGCATTGCTAAAATACACCCCGTTATTTCCAATAGTTACCGGGGAGCGAACATCCCCACCTTCTATTTCAAGGGAACATACTTTTTCTCCCTTTTCCACATCTATTGCAAATACTTCGCCGCATTCGCCTGTTGCGGGAGTTTCTCCGCAATTTCTTCCAAAATAAACCAGTCCCTGCTCCTCATCAATAGTAGGAGAAGAATAGCTGGTCGTTCCGACGGGTAATTCAAATTGCCAACGGACTTCCCCAGTCTCTTTGTCTAGTTTATATAATCCTCCATAACGAGTTACGATTAAAACTGCGTCTTCCGATAACATTAATGCCGTATACACTGAGGAGTCAAGCCGAATTTCCCAAAGCAGGGATTCAGCAAAAGATAATTTTGCCAGATCAAGCGCTATAACATTCCCCATATTATCTCCGATAAATCCAACTGGGGAACCGCTATCGTCCACAACAGGCCGCGAAAAATACGGATTATCGACTCCGCTCAGTTCTTCCCACAGAGGGGAAATCCAGTTTTCAGAAAGATCAAAAAGATAAAGGTTGCCGGATGAACCGGCCAACATCACGAGTGCTTTTTCAGAGACTGCCGGCGTCCCGGTTACTTGATAACCGGTAGTATATGTGCTGATTAATTCATGAGTTTGAGCATCGTACATCAGTAAACCGGTCTGCGTATTTATCACCAATGCATCAATTTCCCCAAGAATAATGGGACTAAACCATTGAGCAATCTCATGTTTATCAGGCAGTTCAATGACCGTGATATCTAAATCGTCTAATGACATTTCTTGATAGGTAGCATAGCTGCGGTTGCCGGCATTGCCAACACTTGGCCAATTGTGTCCCCTATCCAAAGGATCTGCAGAAGTATCCTCGTCGTCAGTATTGTCTTCCCGGGAGCTGGCGCATCCGATAGCAGTTAATACGGTTGCGAAAATTAACACAGGTAATATCATAGTCCCCCCTCTGTAATCTTTATCTTCAACCTATTGGAATAATTTCAATCTTTATTATATTGCTTTTATTATGTGCTAAAATAGCTATGATTTATGCTGATAATTCGCCGGTCAACCCAAAAAGATGCGCCAGCAATATTGGACGTATTAACCGCAACCGACCTCCTCTATCCCAATTATAAGCGCGATTCATTTTGGACGGCAGAAAGGGACGATAAAATTGTCGGGGTCGTTCGTGTCGAAGAACATGCTGATTTTGCCTTAATTGAATCATTGGGCGTGCTGCCGCAGTATCAAAAACAGGGAATCGCCTCACAATTATTGAAGGAATCTACTAACGCTATGGCCAAAGACCTTTATCTCTACACCCTTATCCCGGAATATTTCACTAATTTGGGGTTCCAACCGATTGATCCGCCGGCTTTTATCCCATCAAGAAACAGATATGATTGTAAAGGGTGCCGTCCCGAGCAATGTGTTTGCATGGTTAGGAAAACAAAGCATGCTGCCTAAGTACCCGCAATTTAAGCCGCTTGCAATTGATGATTTGCCGGAAATTACCAAGCGATTAAATGAATATCTTCCGTCCATTTGCGAACTTAGCCCAAGCAACTTAATCATCTGGCAAGATTTTGATCGGCCGCAGGTTGCGTTATTAAATGATAATCTCTGCATATTAATTTGCGCAATTAACGGCGAGTCTTTCTTCCTTGAGCCAATTGGGAAGCATGCGCTTAAAGAAACCGTTAAAACTTGTCTTGAATATTGCAAAAAGCTTTCGCATCTATCGGAATATTTTTTGAAAGGCATTGACGTGTCGGCCTATAAAGTCAAATGTTTGCGCAACCAATTTGATTATATCTATGGCGTCCAAAAACTAGCCGAATTAAGGGGGCGCAGATTTGACGGCAAACGCAATCATATAAAAAGCTTCAAAAAACGCCACCCAAATTATGAGTTCTTGCCGTTAGACATAAATGATAAATCAGATGCTTTAATGTTGTTTGAAAGGTGGTTTGGTGCAAAAAAAGAAATTTCCCCTCTTCCCCAACTGGCTTATTCGTCACAAATTAATGCTTTATCACGGGCCTTTGATAATTATAATGTCTTGGGCCTTAGGGGAGCAAAAGTCATTGTTTATAACAAACTAGCGGCTTTTATTATCGGGAGCCGACTAAATAACAACACCATAACGGTCCATTTCCAATACACTGATCCTGATTTCCGGGGAGTTTCACAAATACTTTTATGGGAGGCCTGCTGCCGAACTTTTAACAGTTATAAATTCATCAACCTTGAACAGGATTTAGGTATTGCGGGTATTAGAAAAGCCAAATTATCGTACTACCCGGACAAACTCGAGAAAAAGTATGAAGTTACTCTTTCCCCCCGCTGTGCTTGACCACTTTCCCTTCCACCATAAAAGCAATATCTTCGGCAATGTTGGTGGCATGGTCACTGATCCTTTCCAAATGCCGCGCAATTAAAAGCAGGGGCAAGGCCCTATTAACAGAGGAAGAGTCTTTGGACATAATTTCACTTAGTTCATCCTGGATCATGTCGCGCAACTTATCAGTTTCTTTTTCTTTGGCCCAAACTGACTTGGCTTTGGCAGTATCTTTGTGAATAAAAGCTTCGAGCGCAATACCAACTGATTCCTGGGCTATCTTTGCCATCTTGGGAATATCAATCAATGGTTTTAATAGAGGATACTGCATCAGTTCAATAGCCCGTTCAGCAATGTCTTCCGATAAATCGCCAATCCTTTCCAGGTCATTGGCAATGCGCATGCCGGTCAATAAAAAGCGCAAATCAGATGCTTCCGGCTGGCGCAGGGCAATTAACTGGACCACAGTCTCATCAATCTCCAGCTCGAGCTGGTCTACTTTTTCATCTTCACTGATCACTTCTTCCGCCAAGCGGCGATCCATATTTTTTAATGATTCAACCGATTTATGGATCAAGCCCTGCACCATAACCCCCATTTTTAATATCTTGTCTTTTAATTCGGCTAACTCTTGGTCAAAGACCCTTTGGTAGTCCATTATCCAAACCTCCCTTTATCGATGATAAATTTCAAATAACAAATGATAAATAACAAATATTTATCCAAATCTTCCTGTAATATAATCATCTGTTCTTTTATCCTTTGGTGAAGTGAATAGTTGTTTGGTCTCACCAAATTCAACTAGCTCGCCCAGCAGCATATAACCGCACTCATCGGATACGCGAGCCGCCTGCTGCATATTATGGGTTACGATTACAATAGTATACTGCTTTTTTAGCTCGGCCATCAACTCTTCAATTTTCATGGTCGAAAGCGGATCGAGGGCCGAACATGGCTCATCCATTAAAATGATATCAGGTGTAACGGCCAAAAGGCGGGCAATACACAACCTTTGCTGCTGCTCCAAGGTTAAAGTTAAGGCATTATCTTTTAATTTGTCTTTAAGGTCATCAAATAATAAAACAGCCGACAGAGCTCTTTCTACTGCCGCTTCAAGCATCCCTCTGCTTTTCTCGCGACGGATACGTAAGCCAAAAGCCACGTTTTCAAACACCGATAACGGAAAGGGATTGGGCCGCTGGAAAACCATGCCGACTTTTTTGCGCAAGTCAATTAAATTATTATGATGGTTTAATACTTCTTTATCATCAATTTTTACACTGCCGGTGGTTTTTACTCCTTCTATCAGGTCATTCATACGGTTCAAAACGCGCAGCAGCGTAGATTTGCCGCAGCCAGAAGGGCCGATCAAGGCCGTAATCAGGTTCTCTTTGACCTCCATTGAAACATCTTTCAACGCTTGGAAGTCGCCGTAAAATAAATTTAATTTTTCTACCTTTATTTTGAATTTTAAATTTTGCACTTTGATTTTCCTTATCCAAATCTCCCCGTTATATAATCTTCCGTTCTTTTGTCTTGCGGAGCGGTAAATAATTGTTTTGTTTCTGCCAGTTCAACTAATTCGCCCATTAAAAAGAAAGCGGTACGGTCAGATACCCGCGCTGCCTGCTTTACATTATTCGTCACCAAAATTTGAGTATATCTATTTTTTAACTGCCGCATAGCGTCCTCAACCTTATGGGTAGAAATCGGGTCTAACCCAGAACATGGCTCATCATAAAGGATCACTTCAGGATTAACTGCCAGCGTCCTGGCAATGCACAATCTTTGCTGCTGCCCGCCGGATAATTTGAACGCCGATTTTTGCAGCCGGTCCTTCACTTCATCCCAAATAGCAGCAGCCGTTAATGATTCTTTCACGATCTGGTCTAAGCGCTCCCTTTTCTTTATCCCATGCAAACGGGGGCCATAAGCAATATTGTCATAAACCGATAGCGGCAAAGGCAGCGGCAATGCAAATACAATCCCTACCCTTTTGCGCAAAAGTTGGATGTTGATTGAACGCCAATCCTGCCCGTCGAATAAGATTTCCCCGTCCATCTTAAATCCCGGGTAAAGTTCGTTAAGCCGGTTTAACGTTTTCAAAAAAGAAGTCTTGCCGCTATTAGATGGCCCAATCACGCCTAATATTTCACGTTCATACACTTCAAACGAAACATCCTTAACCGCGTGTGTTTTTTCGTACCAAATATTTAACTTTGTAACTTGTATCTTGCTTTTTGTTTCTTTAATTACCACGTTTTACGTTTCCTTAATTTTGTCCTAAAATAAGCGGCAATGATATTCATGACAAAGATCATACCGACTAATACCAAAACTGTCCCATATTGGATTTTTTCACTGACGTTCGGCACTTGGGTAGACAGCACATAGATATGATAAGGCAATGCCATAACCTGGTCATAAACCGACTGCGGCAATGAGGGCAAATAAAATGCGGCAACCGTAAACAGAATAGGCGCAGTTTCACCGGCCGCCCGTGATAATCCTAAGATAGATCCGGTGATGATTCCGGGAATGGCATTGGGAAGGACAGCATAACGGACCGTTTGCCAGCAAGACGCGCCGAGGGAAAAGCTCACTTCGCGAAAAGCTTTGGGGACAGTATTTAAGGCCTCCCTTGTGGCAGTGATGATTACAGGAAGGGTCATGATGGCTAAAGTTAGGGAGCCAGCCAGGATGGAAGCCCCGAACTGCAGGAAAGTTACAAACAAGCCCAATCCAAACAAGCCATAAACAATTGACGGGACACCGGCCAAATTGATGATGGCCAATTCAATTATGCGGGACAACCAGTTTTTTTGCGAATACTCATTTAAATAGATTGCGGCTAAGATGCCGAATGGGAGAGAGAAGACGGCCGTTCCCAGCATCAGGCATAAGGTGCCGACAATTGCCGGAAAAACCCCCCCTGCCCGCATCCCATCCCGCGGCATGCCGAAAATAAATTCTGGGGTAATAGCCGGCACACCTTTAACCAGCACTAAAATAACAACCAACGCAACCGGCAAGATAATAATGATGGTTGCCAAAAGCAAAAGCCAAAAAGCCAATTTTTCAGTTTGCTCTGATTTAATCATTTAATTTTCCTATGCATAAACCAATCGGCCGTTAAATTTATGGCAAAACTAATGATAAACAGAATAATCCCAATAGCAAACAATGAATAATAATGCGGACTGCCGGCTACTGCCTCCCCCATTTCAGCCGCAACCGTAGCAGTTAAGGTCCTAACTGGCTGGAGGATGCTGGTTGGGATGATAGCGGCATTACCGGTGATCATAAGTACGGCCATAGTTTCGCCGACAACCCTTCCTATGCCCAGCATTATCGCCGCTAATATCCCCGACCCGGCGGCAGGAATAATAACGCGGTAAATGGTTTGCCAATGAGTTGCGCCCATCGCCAGCGATCCCTCTTTGTAACTTTTTGGGACGGAAACGATTGCATCTTCGATGATAGAAACCACCGTAGGCATGGCCATAAAAGCCAGCATAATTGAACCTGCCAGCGCAGTTAATCCGCACGGTAAATTGAAGATATATTTTAGAAATGGAGCTAAGGTAACTATGCCAATAAAGCCCAGGACAATGCTGGGAATGGCGGCCAATAATTCAATCCCTGATTTCAGGATATCGCGCAGCCAAAGAGGCGCAATTTCGGCCGTGTAAATCGCAGCCGCAAGCCCCAAAGGAACCGCAATAACCGTTGCCCCGGCGGTAACCATTAATGAACCCAAAATTAACGGTAAGATCCCAAATTGGGGAGGATCAGAAATGGGATACCAATTGCGGCCGAAAATAAATTCGCTGATAGATGTGCTCTGGAACAGGGATAATCCTTCCTTTAGTAAAAAAACAAAAATTAATATTACGAAAATTATCGAGGCAAGG
>JASEHX010000004.1 GCA_030018645.1 Candidatus Margulisiibacteriota bacterium
GGAGCGTCTCCTATTATTGCTGAAATTGCCAAAGAAGTCGGCTGTTTAACCGTGGCGGTAGTTACCAAACCGTTCCGCTTTGAAGGGCCGGTTAGGATTTCCCAAGCCGAAAATGGTGTTGCCATGCTCAAGGAAAAAGTTGACGCTCTCATTGTTATTCCCAATGACAAGCTGTTGCATGTTGTTGAAAGGAAAACTTCCATCATTGAGGCCTTCAAAATCGCCGATGATGTTTTGCGCCAAGGCGTGAAAGGCATTTCTGATTTGATCACCGTTCCCGGTTTAATTAATCTTGATTTTGCCGATGTTAGGACCATTATGTATGAAGCCGGTTCAGCTATGATGGGGATTGGCAATGGTTCCGGGGAGAATAGGGCGGTGGAGGCGGCCGAAGCGGCCATTTCTTCGCCTTTGCTGGAAGAAACCATTACCGGGGCAAAAGGCGTTATCTTCAATGTTACCGGCGGGCCTGACCTTACCCTATACGAAGTCAACGATGCGGCCGAAGTTATTTACAATGCGGTTGACCCGGACGCTAACATTATCTTTGGCGCGGTGATTGATGAGAAAATGCAGGACGAGGTCAATGTTACCGTTATTGCTACTGGCTTTAGGCCTTCGGCCAAACAGGAAAAAGAAGCTTTTCCCTTTATCCGTCCCAGACAAACCAGAGTTCCTGCCGCCGGCGGCAAGGAGCATATTGAACTTCCGCCTTTTATGCGTTGACAAAGCTGGCGGGATAATGGTACAATAATTCTCGGTTAAAGGTCGAAGTTAATGGTAAGTGTAAACAAAAGTTACATTAAAGATAGGGTTCTGCCCCGACAATTTGAGTGTTGCCTCTTTTTAGGGCCTCTCAGTTCCATTAATCGCAGAAAAAATTCTTATTGGGAGAAAACGTATACATGAAAAGCCTATTTGTAGGTAATTTACCTTGGTCCGTAACCGACGAAGATTTGAAAAATAAATTTTCAGAATTCGGCGCAGTTATTTCGGCTAGGGTTGTTACCGATAAATTCTCGGGCAAGTCCAGAGGATTTGGGTTTGTTGACATGGAAGACGCTGAAGCCGAAAAAGCTGTAGCTGGGATGACCGGTTATAAGTGGGGCGATCGCGAAGTTACCGTCAACGAAGCCAGACCAAAGGAACAAAGGCCTCGAGGAGATAGAAGCGGCGGTCGCAGAGACTTCAACCGATTCTAAGATCTCTAATAAGATAAAAGATAGGGCTCTCCTACTTCGCCTCGATGTTTCGAAGCTTCGTAGGACGAGTCCTAATCTTTTTTACTGCGGGCGCGCTCGTTTTCGGTCAGCAGTTTTTTTCTAAGGCGGATGCTGTGCGGGGTTATTTCTACCAGCTCATCTTCGTCGATAAATTCTAATGCCTGTTCCAGCGATAAAATAATGGGTGGGGTCAGCTTAATGGCTTCGTCGGCCCCAGCCGCACGGATATTGGTTTGCTTCTTTTCTTTGCAGGGGTTTACGGTCATGTCATGCCCGCGGGCATTTTCGCCAATAATCATGCCTTCATAAACCTGGATGCCGGGCCTAATAAACAGTTTTCCCCGTTCTTGGAGATTGTCCATGGCATAAGAAGCGGTTTTTCCCAAATTGCCGGAGATCAAAACCCCATTTTGCCTTTTGGCAATTTCACCCTTAAAACGTTCATAGCGAAAGAAGCCATGGTTTAAAATCCCTTCGCCCTTGGTGTCCATAATAAACTCGGCCCGAAAACCAAGCAAGCCGCGGGTAGGGATATAATAAGTTAAATTGGTAATGCCGTTTTTGACGCCCATTTCCTGCATTTCTCCGCGGCGTTTCCCCAGCTTTTCAATGACGATCCCGGCAAATTCTTCGGGGACCGAAATTAAGGCCTGTTCAATGGGCTCCATTTTTTCATTATTGATGGTCTTAAAAATCACTTTGGGTTGGGAAACCTGAACCTCAAACCCTTCGCGCCGCATTTCTTCCAGCAGGATGGATAAATGCAGTTCGCCCCGCCCGGAAACCGTAAACCCTTCGCCATTTTCGAAAGGTTCCATCCGCATACCAACATTGGTCTCCAATTCTCTCTCAAGGCGCGCCCGTAAATGCCGGGTGGTAACATATTTTCCGTCCCGGCCGGCAAAAGGGGAATTATTGACCAGGAATTCCATGGTTAAGGTTGGCTCGTCTATATCCAATAGGTGGAGGGGCAATGGGTTGTCAGCGGCGCAAATGGTTTCCCCAATCGTAATATCCGATATCCCAGCCACTGAAACAATATCGCCGCAAACCGCTTCCTCAATTTCTACCTCTTTTAGCCCTTCAAAATTACATAGTTTGGTAATTTTGGCGGATTGGATGGAGCCGTCTCTTTTACATATGACAATACTCGATCCTTTTTTTAATATCCCGCTAAAAATCCGGCCAATGCCAATCCTGCCGACATAATCATCATAATCAAGATTGGCAACCTGCAGCTGCAGGGGCAGGGATGATTTGTCAGGATAGGGAGGGACTTGCTTTAAAATAGTTTCAAACAAGGGGGCTAAGTCAGAACTTTCATCTTCCAAATTGTACTTGGCAATCCCTTGGCGGGAAATAGTGTAGACGATGGGGAAATCAAGCTGTTTATCACTGGCATCTAATTTTACGAATAAATCAAAGACCATGTCCACCACTTTATGGGCGCGATGGCCTTTTTTGTCAATTTTATTAATAACAACTATTGGCCGCAAGCCCAGCTTTAGTGATTTGGAAAGTACAAATTTGGTCTGGGGCATGGGGCCTTCTTTGGCGTCAACCAGCAAAAGGACGCTGTCCACCATTTTCAGCACCCGTTCAACTTCAGAGCCAAAGTCGGCATGGCCGGGGGTATCAACAATATTAATCTTATAGTCCTTGTAGTGAATGGAGCAATTCTTGGAGAAAATAGTAATACCGCGCTCTTTTTCCAGGTCATTGGAATCCATGACTAGTTCTGGTACCTCATCGCGTTCCCCAAAAGCTCCGCCTTGGCGCAGGAGATGGTCGGTTAATGTTGTTTTTCCATGGTCAACATGGGCGATGATGGCGAGATTGATGATCTTGGTCATATTTCCATTATAGCAGATGTTGCAGGCGGCTGACTAATCGTGTATGATGGCCAAGAAAGGAGGGAAAACAATGATTGTTGAACGCTCAGAATACAAGGGAAAACCAATGCTGGTAATTAAAAACGGGGAGGAAGACAAGTTTCCTTTTTCTTTCGGCCTATCCAAGGCAAAAAAGATATTGGAAAATATCGAAGAAATAAAAAAGTTTGTGGCGGAACAGGAAAATAGGGGATAATCTCCTTCGAATCAAATTCCAAGTCCGAACTTTCAGTTCCTTCGGCCATAATATAGACAACCTCTTCATAGCAGAAATAACAGCGCTAATAAAGCCAGGATATTTAATCCGCCCGAACTTAAAAAGGGCAGGGACATGGACATTTGGAATAAAAATCCCCCTGCCACCGGCCCCAAAATCCTCCCCAAACTGTCAACCGATTGCATTGCTCCCATAGTGGCTCCTTCTTCCAGTTCAGTGTCTTTGGAAATGAGCGAGGCCAGACTAGGACGCAGCAGTCCTTGTCCAACCACTGCGCCGCTTATAAAAAGTACCAAGGTCCAATGGTTAAAGGCAAAGAGGATCAAGCTATAGCCGACGGCTGAAAGCAAAAGGCCAATCTTTATGACATTTTCTTCCCCCAGTTTCCTGATCATTTTTCCTACTAATAAACCTTGAACAATTACGCCCGTCAGCCCCATAAAAGTGAAAACGATGCCCATGTCATAAGCGCCGTACCCTAATTTTATGTTAGCTAAAAGCGGGAAAGTGCTTTCGGCTCCGCTCAAAGAATATGAAAGGAGAAAAACCAAAAAGAAAGTGAAGGCCATGAAACCGCGTAAAGATAGCAAATGCTTAAACCGGTCATATTTGATCTCACTGCGGTCATGCTGTTTTTTTGATTCTTTAAGGAAGATGGCGGCAAAAGCAAGGTTCACCGCCGCGAGTCCAGACGAAAAGAAAAAGGGCATACCGAGGTGCCAAACTGAAAAGAGCCCGCCAATGGATGGGCCAACTACCATGCCAAGCCCCATAGCGGCGCCCAGCATCCCCATCCCAGCCCCGCGCTCGTTTTCATCGGTAGTATCGGCCATGTAAGCCATTGCGGTTGGCAGACAGGCAGAAGAAAGGATTCCGCCTAATACCCGGGAAGCAAATAAAAGGGGCAAGGAATTAGCCAGCCCAAATAATAAAAAAGTAATAGAGAACCCAGCCAAACCGAGAAGAATAATGGGTTTGCGCCCATATTTGTCGGATAAACTGCCCCATATCGGCGAAAAAATAAATTGCATCAATGAATAGCTGGCCATTAATAATCCAATATGAAAAGGATTTGCGCCCAACTGGATAGAATAAAAAGGCAGGATAGGGATAATAATGCCAAATCCCACCATCACCAAAAATAACGTCGCAAATAAAATGGCAGTCGGCCCAAATTTCATAGGGAAAATTATCTTAGCATTTTTTACATGAGTTGTCAGTTGTATTAATGTTGTGCTATAACTAACTTGTGATAAAGATGCCCGCACCCGCCGACCTTAAACATACCCCCCTCTCCCAGTGGGAGAGGGGGGAGTTTTTAACTTGGTGGGTGAGGGTTTTTGTCGTTTATTCTTTGATCTTTGGATTTGTAGGCAAAGCCGATGCTTCCTTTCTCCTTGGCACCAAAAATCTCAATTTCGGTTTTGAAGGCAGTCAGATATATCTCTTAAAGGATATCCATGGCAATATCTTGGAGTACGGAGGAGATTTTGCACCGGGCGGGATGGGGATTAAGCTGGCGATTTCCCAAAAAGATAATTTATTGGACAGCTCAACATTGGTAAAAGGAACCTGGCAAAACGAACTTTCTTTGTTCGGGTCGCCGCTCAAAACCAGCTTGATTGCCGGTTATGCGGCATTGCCAACGGCCTTATTCAACTGGCTTAGCGTAGAGGCCGGAGCAAACCAATGCATCAGCGGCGGGTTAAGCGCCGCCTATAATTACAATTACGTAAAGGGCGGATCAGGTATTGCATTGGGTTCTAATTTTGGGGCGTTGTTATTTTATCGTTCCGGGAGTGCCTTGACCGAGTTAATTGCCTTAGATAACTGCAAGTGGTTGAATGAAGCTTCTTACACAACTGCTCTTTCGATGGGAATGAAACTAGAGGCCGCGTATCAGCTTGATTTTCATCTTGCTAACCGACTGCCGGCCAATATTCTTGTTAATCAGGGGCCGGTTATTCGGTTGAATACCGGGGCATTGGTCTTGTCATATTATTACCCGGTACAGGAGGAATATCTGCGGGAAAAATATCCGCATCAAAAAAATAGGACGGAGATAAAGGCCGCTTTTCCTACTGTGGCGGGGTTTTGGTTCGCGGGAGAAGAGATTGAGCAGGAAACAGCCCGGACCTATTCTCTGATGTTGGTCCGGCCGTTAAAACAAGCTTTATCCTTATCCATATTTATTGCCCGCGACTACACAGACCGCAAAATCGGGATCCAATTGGCGGCGGGAGAAGATAATTATGCGGCTCTTGGCAAAACTTATATTGCCAAGGAACGGATCACGGCTCCTTCTTATGAATCCAATGTTGACAGCACGACTGAATGGTATTTGAATGATTGGTTTTTAGAAAATTAATCTCGTGCTATAATAGTGCACTATGCAAGTAGTTTTGTTTGATACTACTCTTCGAGACGGCGCCCAGACGGAAGGGATTTCTTTTTCACTGGAAGACAAGCTAAAAATTGCCCGTTTGTTGGACGAAGCCGGCATCCATTACATTGAAGGCGGCTGGCCGGGCAGTAATCCCAAAGATATTGAATTTTTCCGCCAAATGAAGTCCATCAAATTAAAGCATGCTAAATTAGCGGCTTTTTCTTCTACCCGTCGGGCGGGCATGAATGTGGAAGAAGATACAAATATCTTAACTTTGCTGGAGGCCGATACGCCGGTTGCGGCCATTTTTGGCAAGGCCTGGGACTTCCATGTTACCGATGCGCTCAAAACCACCTTGGACGAAAATTTGGCCATGATTTGGGATACGGTTGCCTTTGTTAAAAAAGCCGGGCGGGAAGCGGTGTTTGATGCCGAACATTTTTTTGACGGCTATAAAGCCAATCCGAATTACGCTTTAAAATGTCTGAAAACGGCGGAGGAAGCCGGTGCCGATTGGCTTTGTCTCTGCGATACCAATGGCGGAACGCTGGCTTTTGAAACCCAGACCATTATCAATGCCGTAAAATCAAAATTAAAAAAGCCCTTTGGCATCCATGCCCATAATGATTCGGATTGTGCGGTTTCGGTTTCCGCTATGGCAGTTTACTGCGGAGCAAGCATGGTGCAGGGGACAATCAACGGTTACGGCGAGCGCTGCGGCAATGCCGACCTTTGCTCGATTATCCCAATATTAAAGTTAAAATTGAAAGTAGATTGTGTGAGCGATGAGCAGTTGAAAAACTTAACCGAATTATCCCGCCATGTGGCAGAAATTGCCAATCTTCCCCAGTCCTTCCACCAGCCGTTTGTGGGCCGCTCGGCCTTTACCCATAAGGCCGGCATCCATGCCAGTGCGGTGGCCAAACATCCCGGTACCTATGAGCATATCGATCCAGAATTGGTGGGCAATGAAAGAAGGATTACTATTTCGGAATTATCCGGGGTCAGCAATTTATTGTCAAAAGCCAAGGAATACGGAGTAGATTTGAAAAAGGATTCTCCCGAAAGCAAGGCATTAATCAAAACGCTGAAAGAAATGGAAAATCAGGGGTATTCATTTGAAGAAGGGGATGCATCATTTGAATTGCTGTTAAAGCGCGCTTTGGGCGCGATAAAACCCTTCTTTGAACTAGAAGATTTTCTGGTCGAAACCCATAAGAAAGGGCAGGAGATGTTAAATGTCCGGGCCTATGTCAAATTAAAAGTTAAAGACAAGCATTTTGAAGCCACCGGAATAGGGGACGGTCCAGTCAATGCTTTGGATAATGGTCTGCGTAAGGTCTTGGAAGATATTTATCCGTCCATCAAGACGGTAAAATTAACCGATTACAAGGTTCGCGTCCTTGATTCCCAAGCCGGCACCGCCGCCAGGGTAAGGGTTATTATTGAATCAGCCGACGAAACAAAAAGCTGGGGAACGGTAGGTGTTTCTACCAATGTCATCGATGCCAGCTGGAAAGCGCTGGTGGATGCGATTGAGTATAAATTGATGCTGGAGTCAAAATAATGTTGGAGAATACACTTGATCGCCTAAAAGAATTTATTAGCGCCAAAAAGGAAATATCTTTAGCCTTCCTCTTTGGGTCGCAGGTAAAAGGGTATGCCCGCCCAATTTCCGATTATGATTTGGCGGTTTGGTTTATAAAAGCGCCAGAACTTGGGAAAATTGACCGGTTATGGAGGGAGATTGAAAAAATTGTTGGCAAAGAAGTCGACTTAGTTATATTAAATAATGCCCGTCCAACCGTTGCATGGGCGGCTCTGCGCGGCAAAAAAATATTAATTAGGGACTGGCGGCTTTATTTTAATTTGATATTAAACGTTTCAACCGAAGCCGAGGATATGCAGGATTTTAATATTAGTTTGTGGAATCTTAAGGAAAAAATAAGGAGCGCCCCATTATGATCTTACAGAAAGACCAAATTCAGGATATTGTTCAAAGGTTAGAATTCATTAAATTGCAATTAGCCGACTTAGGTAAATTTGCTTCTTTAACCTGGCAAGTTTATCGAACCGATCGAGATACCCAAAGGAATATTGAGCGGCTGGTTGAAAATGTGGCCAATGCGGCGATTGATATATGTAAAATTGTCTTAGCCGGTGAAGACGTAGAGATGCCGAATAGCTACAAAGAAATTATCATAAAATTGGGAGAAATTAAAGTATTAGATGAAAAAAAGGCTGAAAAAATTGCGGATTATGCCGGATTGCGCAATATCTTGGCACACCAGTATCTCGATATTAAATGGGAAAAGATAAAGGCCTTTATCCAGAATGCTGGCGACGATTTTGAAGAGTTTATTAAAGAGATAAACAAAAAGATCAAATCTGCCTGATCCAGCTGGAAAGCGCTGGTGGATGCGATTGAATACAAGTTAATTCTGCAAGAATCGAGCGCTTAACAATCAACGACAAATATTATAATCTCTGCAAATGCGGTCGATTGATTGCATTACTTCTGCCAAAGTAGGCCGCTTAGCCGCATCAAATTCAGTCATCCATCCAATTAAAATATTAATATCTAAAGGCAGGTCGGGAATTCTCGCTAATCCGCCAGCTTTTTTGGCTTCCAAAAATGCCGCAGGACCATCAGACGCAGCATTGCGATAAACTTTTTGACCGCTTAGCATTTCCCACAAGACACAGCCCAATGAATATACGTCGGTTTTTTCATCGGTTGCTTCCTCGCGCAATTGTTCCGGCGACGCATAGGCCGGTGTCCCTAAAGCGTTGGAAGGGTGAGAAATGCCAAAATCAATCAAGATGGCAAAATTGTCGAGAAGCATAATGTTCGATGGTTTGATGTCGCGATGGACGATGGATTCAGCCGACAATGCTTCGGCAATTTGGCCGATAATGTGCAGTGTCCAGAAAAGAGATATCCTTCCCCGCGACAGGCGGGCAGGCAGAGTTTCCCCGTTGATATATTTGAAAATGGCGAAATAGGTAGGGCGGCCATCAACCCGCGGACCATAATCATGTCCTCGCCATTGGATGCAGTGGCTTAGTTCTTCGGTTTCAAGACGCATGGTTACGCGTGCTTCCCTCCTTAAGTGCAGAATTAATTCTCCGCAGGTGATTTTGACCGCTAATAGCGCGTTTTTGCCGCTGCGGTTGCGCAGTTCAGCGAGAAAAACCGTTGCCATCCCGCCAATCCCAATGCATTTTTTTAAATAAATGCGGTGTGCAAATTGGGGCGAATGTGATTGACAATATATTTGGGTCAAATGGTCAGCGAATTGTTGTAAGGTAAGGGGTCGCGGAGGAGGCCTGTGAAGAATGCCCCCCGTTGTATTTGTTTGAAAAGTTACACCGGTAGTCATTTGATTAATAATCTCCTTATATTATTTCGATAAAATCAAGTTAAAATTTCGTTTTTCCTGCCTTTTTGGTATTTTGGGTGTTATAATCAAAATTGATATGGCGGCACGCCCAACCCTGTGCAACATTAAGTTAACCATCCAATACGACGGCACCGATTATTGCGGTTTTGAGCGGCAGAAAAATGGGCCGTCAATCCAAGCCGCCGTCGAAAAAGCCCTCCAAAAAATCTTCAAAACACCAACTAGAATTATAGGCGCCTCCCGCACCGATGCAGGAGTGCACGCTTGTTGCCAGGTAGTGAGTTTTAAAACCAAAAGTCCTATTCCTGTCCGAAGGATTCCCCAAGCATTAAATGGCATTTTACCGCCAGCTATTCGAGTGATGGCGGCCTCTCTGGTAGGGCCAAAATATAATCCGCGCTTTGCGGCCAAGTCAAAAACCTACGAGTATCTGATTTATAACGGCGAAGTTCTCAATCCGCTCTTTAACCGGTTTGTCTGGCATATTCGTCCCAGGCTAAATATTGCGGCGATGAAAAAAGCCGCCAAGTATTTGGTTGGTAAGCATGATTTTTCTTCTTTCTGCGCTTCCCATTCAAATAATAAGGATCCTATCCGCGTATTACATCAATTAGTCATTAGTCATTCGTCAGTAGTCATTTGGGATAGTTGTCAGTTGTCAGTTGTAAGTTGTAAGTTAAAAGGCAATGGCTTCCTTTACAAAATGGTGCGCAACATTGTGGGGACGCTGGTGGAGGTGGGGATGGGGAAAAGAAAGCCGCAAGATGTTAAAGCGATAATAGATGCCAAAGATCGCAAGAAGGCGGGTAGAACCGCGCCAGCGCAGGGGTTGTGTCTGGTGAAGGTTAATGAGTAGTATTATATCCCTCACCCCCGCCAGCACAAATCTTACGCACCCCCTCTCCCAAAGGTAGAGGGGGTAATAATGTTTGCTACCCTCTCCCTCCTGCCTGCCGGTTTACCCGCCGAAGGAGGGCAGGCAGGCTGGGAGAGGGAGGTCGCTTTTGCGAAAGCGGGTGAGGGATATTTGTGTTATAATTTAAAATGATATGAATAAACCTCAATTACTACAAGAAATTGATGCAAAAAAGGCTAAGATTGATGCGGCTAGACCTTTGCCGGCTATTATTGTCGATAAATTAAAAGAATATTATGATATTGAGTGGACCTATAACAGCAATGCCATTGAAGGAAATACTATGACTCGCCAGGAAACCATGTTAATCCTGAAGGAAGGGTTAACTATTTCTGGTAAAAGCATGCGTGAACATTTGGAAGTGACCAACCATAAAAATGCGATTGATTATTTAAATGAATTATTAACCAAGGTTGAACCTATAACCCAAAATGACATTTTAAATATCCATGCTTTAATTCTGGAAGGGATTAATAATAAGTATGCTGGTAAATTACGGGATGTTGAGGTTTATATTTCCGGATCACCACATACATGTCCTATGCCGGATCAAATCCCTGCCTTGATGCTTGAATTGTCAAAATGGATGGTGGAAAGGCAGGAAAAAAAGGAGTTGCACCCGGTTCGTTTTGCCGCACAGGCTCATTTTAAATTAGTTGACGTTCACCCTTTTATTGACGGTAATGGGCGAACAGCGCGACTTTTAATGAATTTAATCCTAATGAAATACGGTTATCCGATTGCAGTATTTGAATGTGAAACAGAAAAGAGAAAAGCATATTATAATTCACTGCAAATCGGACATGAAGGTGATATCGAACCATTTGAAACTATGGTAGCTGAATATGTCAATGCAACGGCGGATAAGTATGTGGGGTGTTTGATACCAAGGGAATAGGATAAGATGGAGGCAGCGAAAAGGGACGGCAAAAATTGAGATTGAGAAAGAAGGGCTTGACAAGTTATAATGGTATTAGCGAAAGGGGCTAGGGATTTATCGGAACCGCGACTTTCAGTCGCAGGTTCCGACCGGAAAAGGGCTGTTCCTAACCAGTCTCAATGTGTATCCCCCCGCGGCTGGGAGATTTTGAATGGTATAATACAAAAAGAGGTGGTAAAAATGAATGCTAAAATGTTGAAGGATGAGCTGATAAGTGATATTGAAGAATTGCCAGTGCAGGATTTAAAGATTATTATTGAATTCGTTGATTTTATTAAAGAAAAAGAACTGGAAGAGGAAATGATGAACAGTAAAAAAATAATTAAAGCGGTTAAAAGATCACAGAAAGATTGGGAAGATAAAAAATTATCAAAATTTGTTAGTTTGGAAGAATTAAAGAAAAAATATAGTCTTCGATGAAACAATGTATAAAATCATCTCCCATAAATCTGCCGAAAAGAAACTAGATAAATTAACGCAAAATTGGCGATTAAGAATTGTTAAAGCGCTAGATTCTATTGCTTACAATCCATACATTGGAAAAAGGCTGCAGGGCGAACTTGAAGGTTGTTTACGAATCAGGATTGGCGATCTCAGAATTATCTATAGCATCTACGAAAAAGAAAAAATTGTAATTGTCCATTCGATTGGCAGCCGAGGCGATATCTATAAATAAGGAGTTCCTTATGAAAATATTAGCGTCCGATAAAATTGCCGAAATTGGGTTAAAAATGCTGCGCGATGCCGGTTTTGAGGCCGACATGAAGACCGGTCTATTGGAGGAAGAATTAATTAAAATTATTCCCGAATATGACGCATTAATTGTTCGCTCTGATACCAAAGTTACGCCCAAAATTATTGAAGCCGGTAAGAATTTAAAAATTATTGGTCGGGCAGGGGTGGGGGTAGACAATGTTGATCTGCCCACGGCTACCAAAAACGGGGTGATTGTGGTCAATTCACCCGAAGGCAACACCGTTGCCGCTGCCGAACATACCTGGGCCATGCTCCTTTCGATGGCGCGCTCCATTCCCCAAGCCCATGGCAAATTAAAAACCGGGGTATGGGACAAGAAATCGTTTAAAGGGGTAGAAGTTCTGAATAAAACCTTAGGCGTTGTTGGCCTGGGTAAAATTGGCCGTCGGGTAGCGTCTTACGCGCTGGGGATGGGGATGAATGTCATAGCTTATGATCCTTTTGTGACCGATGATTATGCCAAAAGTTTAGGGGTAGAGAAAAAATCAGTTGAAGAGATTTTTAAAACGGCCGATTTTATCACTTTCCACATCCCTAAGACCAAAGAAACCCTAAATATGGTCAATGCTGAGAGCCTGGCCAAGATGAAAAAAGGGGTACGGATTGTTAATGTTGCCCGCGGGGGGATTATTAATGAAAACGATTTAGTAGCCGCCCTGAAGAGCGGTCAAGTGGCGGCAGCTGCCTTGGATGTATTTGAGAAAGAGCCGCTGCCGACCGATTCTCCTTTGCTGGGGGTTGATAACTTGGTAGTCACCCCGCACCTCGGAGCTTCCACCATTGAAGCCCAAGTAAATGTGGCCATTGATGTGGTTGAACAGATTATTGAAGTATTGAAGGGCGGGGCCGCCCGGTCGGCAGTCAATATCCCGTCGATGAAGCCGGAACTAATTGCACCAGTTAAACCCTTTATGAGTTTAGCAGAAAAGCTGGGTTCCATTGCCTCTCAAATCGTGACAGGAGCCATTTCCAAGGTGGAAGTTAATTATTGCGGCGAAGTAGCAGAAAACAATGTTTCGCCGCTCACCACGACGGTTTTGAAAGGTCTATTAGCTCCGATCATGGATGTAACGGTCAATTTTGTGAATGCCCCGCTGATTGCTAAAGAACGCGGTATAGAAGTGGTGGAAACTACCAGCAATGAAGCCCGTGATTTTGCCAGTTTGATCTCGGTTAAAGTTACTTCTTCCAAAGGCCAGCGCGAAGTGGGGGGGACGGTTTTTGCCGGTTTGGGCGATCGTTTGGTTTCCATTGACGGTTATCGCGTTGATGCCGTCCCGGTTGGTTATATGCTGATTTTATCCAACATTGATAAGCCCGGGATGATTGGAAAAGTCGGGACCTTCCTGGGTGAACATAAAATCAATATTGCTTCCATGGATGTGGGCCGGATTAAAGTGGGTGAGAAAGCGGTGATGGTCCTTAGTGTCGATAGCGCGGTCTCGGATGATGTGCTCAATAAAATCACTAAACTGGATGGGATATCTGGGGCAACTTTGGTAACCCTTACCCGCTAACGCTAGAGTTGGGAAACCTCTCCCAAGAGGAGAGGTTAACTGAGTACAAGAATCTATTATCCGAGATAAATTGGGGTATACGGAAGAAGAAGCAAATATTTCAACCTCATTTATATATGTTCCCTAATCCTCTTAAGTAAAATTATTCTAATTCTTTTTGTTATTTTAACAGCATCCTTCAACTCTTCCAAAGTTATATCTTCCCCCGGATAGCGAAATCCTACCGCAAAAGGGTTAAGTGAGGTTAGATCAGCTTTTAATGCTTCTAAGAAGGGGTCCTTTTTCTTAAGAAGATTTAACAACCCAACCAAATCGTGGATTTTAGGGAAATCAATTTTGTTGCAGAGGAGAAGTGCGCTGACAATGGAAAGCGATTATATACAGCAATTTCTTTTTGCGCTTACTTTTATTTAAGCTTATAGCCGCCTCAAAATCTCCTTCGGCTTTTTCCAGCCATTCATTAATTAAAATCTTATTTTGCTGCACAGTACAAAACTTTGCCTTTTTGCATAATTTCTTTGTAAAAGGGGTCTCCTAATTTTAACCGTTTCTTTACTTCATCCGGAGTTTTAATTAGGATATCCATTGGAAATAGGTGCGGAATTGAAGTGCTTGCCCACGAATGACGTTTTATTCCTTTTAAATCAGTGTCTTTTATGAATAATAAATCAACATCACTGTCTTTGTTGGGATTACCATACGCATACGATCCAAAAAGGATAATCTTTTCAGGGTCGATTGCTTTTGCCGCTTCCCTGGCAACAAAATTGATAAGTTGTTTAACTTTTTGTTGAGGTGTCATGTATTAATTATAACACAGAACTTGTGACGTTAATGCTGCAATTCGCCGGCTTCTTTTAACTTTTGGTAAGCGGCCATCATTTTTTGCTGTTCCAGTGGCGGGACTGACTCATAATGCGAAAAACGGGTAGTAAAAGTTGCCTGCCCGTGAGTTATTGAACGTAGATCGGTAGCATATTTGGCAATGCTTCCTTGAGGAACTAATGCGACCACTTTATCGGATTCGATATTGGAAATCTTCCCGCGGCGTTTATTCAAGTCGCCGGTTACTTCGCCGATGAATTCGGCCGGGGCATTGACGGCAATCTCAACAATGGGCTCCAGCATAATCGGTTTGGCCTCTTGGACTGCCTTTTTAAAGCCCATGGAGGCGGCGATTTTAAAAGCAAGATCAGAAGAATCAACTTCATGGTATGATCCGTCAAATAAGGTAACCTTGATGTCCACTACCGGATAACCGGCTATAACCCCGCCCACCATGGCTTCGCGGATGCCCTTTTCCACCGCCGGGATGTAATTTCTAGGGATGGCGCCGCCCACTATTTTATTAACAAACTCAAAGCCGCGGCCGCGGGGTAGGGGCTCAATCTCGATCCAAGTATCGCCGTATTGTCCATGGCCGCCGGTTTGCTTCTTATATTTTCCCTGGGTTTTTATTTTGCCGGTAATGGTTTCTTTGTAAGCAATCCGCGGTTCACCGATTTCAATCTCAATCCCATGGCGCTCTTTTAGTTTTTTTAGTATGACTTCAAGGTGGACATCGCCCATACCAGAGATAACCGTTTCTTTAGTTTCCGCCTGGTACTGCATTTTAAAAGTGGGATCTTCGTGGGTAAAATGTCCCAATCCCAGTCCCATTTTCTCTTGGTCGGCTTTGCTTTTTGGCCGGACCGAAAAGGACATGGCTGGTTCGGGGTAGGAGACGCCTTCAAAAGTTACAGTTCGCTGTTTATCGCACAACGTGTCACCCGTCCCGGTTAATTTTAATTTAGGAATAACCGCGATGTCTCCGGCCGATAATTGAGGAATTTCAAGCCGGTTCTTTCCCCGCAAGCTGACGATTTGACCGATCCGCTCCTCTTTATTTTTGACAGAATTGAGGATGAGCGAAGAAGGAGTAGTTTTACCCGAATAGACCCGAACAAAAGTTAAATTGCCGATGTGCGGCTCGGAAACGGTCTTAAAAACATAAGCGGAAAATGGTTCATTGGTATCACATTTAATTTCAACCGTTTCACCATTGGCATTTTTAGCGGGATATATACGTTCATTGGCCGGCGGCATCCACTCGACAATCTCATCTAATATTTCAGGTATGCCAATGTTCTTAGCGGCCGAGGTGCAAAAAACCGGGAAAACCTTATCGGCATTGATGCATTGGACCAATTTTTCGCGCAGTTCCTGCTCGGTGATTTCCTTGTTATCTAAGTATTCTTCCAGGATGGTCTCATCAATTTCTGCCAAACCTTCGATTAACATTTCCTTGTGCTTTTTGACGGAATCGGCCAGTTCGGCCGGGACTTCGGGTTTTAATAAACTATGGACGCCGGAAAAATTGGCTTCACTGCCGATTGGGACCTGCACCGGGACAATTTCCGGACCAAATTTCTTGCGCAGAGCTTCAATTACCCCGTCAAAATCAGCCCGCGGGCGGTCTAATTTATTAATAATAATAATGCGCGGCAAATTGTATCTGTCGGCAATTTTCCATAGGTTTTCTAGTGAGGCGCCGGGACCGGAGACGGCGTCCACTACCATGATGACGCTGTCCACTACCCGGATAGTTGAAATAGCTTCGCCGATAAAGTCGATATAACCGGGAGTATCAATTAAATTGACCTTGCAGTTTTTCCATTCAAAAGGCAGGAGGGAAGCATAAATGCTGATCTTGCGGTTGATCTCTTCTGAATCATGATCGGAAACGGTTGTGCCGTCAGCAATAGTTCCCTGGCGGGTAGTGGCGCCGGATTTGAAAAGCAGGGCTTCAGACAAAGAGGTTTTTCCAGCCGCACCCGAGCCGATAACTCCAACATTGCGGATTTGGAAAGGAGGGTACTCCTTCATGATTGCAATTATAGCAAATAGATAAAAGGTTGCAACCGATATTTTGCTTTGATACTATAAGGTGATGTTTGATTGGCTGTTCGGCAGGAAAAAAATCGGCTTGGCGCTGGGCGGCGGGGTGGCGCGGGGCATTGCCCATATTGGCGTCCTTAAAGTGCTCCATAAGAATAAAATCCCTATTCACTGCATTGCCGGCACCTCTTCCGGCGCCTTGATCGGTGCGGCTTACGCCGCCGGGATGGAGCCGCAATTGATTGAAGATCTTGCCTTGCGCATCAGCTGGGGAAAAATTATCAAAGTGGCGTTTTTCCGGCCCGGTTTCATTTCGGGGGATGCCATTGAAGAGTTTATTGCAAAATATATCGGTGATTGTAAATTTGCGGAATTAAAAATTCCTTTTGCGGCGGTGGCTACCGACCTTAAGACCGGTGAAACGGTAATTATCAATGAGGGACGGATCGGTAAAGCGGTAGCGGCCAGCGCTTCTTTCCCGGCGGTATTTACACCGGGGCAAGTTAAACACCACATGGTTACTGACGGCGGGATTGCGGCCAATTTGCCGGTGGACGTGGTTAAAATGATGGGAGCCAATTTTGCAGTGGCGGTGGATGTTGTCCCTACCCATCCTTTCCATACTTTGCCCAAAGATGCTTTCCAGGTTTTTGGACGATCCTTAGATATGGTCCTGCATAAATTAAGCCTTGACCAGCGGGGGAAAGCAGATTTACTGATTGAGCCGCAAATGGAAGAAGATATTTGGCATCTCGACCTCAACAAAGCCCAGCGCCTGATTGCCGCCGGCGAGGCGGCGGCGCATAAAGCCATTGGCAAACTGCGGCGGCTAATTTAACCTCAAACTGCTTATTTTCGAAAGCAAGGTCGTCCGGGCGATCCCCAGCATTTTAGCGGCTTTGGTTTTGTTGCCTTCGGTTTCTCCCAGCGCTTTTTTAATGTAAAATTTTTCAAAATTGGTCATGGCCCCATCTAAATGTTCGTTGTCAACCGAAGGAGTTTCGCTGTAGAAAAAATTCAAGGTCCTTTCGACCTCTTCTTCAGAAATGGTCGGTCCGGAACTTAATGCTACCAAGCGTTCAACAATGTTTTGCAGTTCCCTAACATTGCCGGGCCAGTGATATTTTTGGAAAGAAAGAAGAGCGCTCCTATCAAAGGACTGGATGCGCCGGTTCATCTCTTTATTGAACTTTTCAAGGAAGTATTTTATAAATAGGGGAATATCGTCTTTGCGTTCACGGAGAGGCGGCATATGGATGGGGATAACGTTCATGCGATAATAAAGATCTTCACGGAATTGTTTGTCGGCAATCGCTTGCTTGACATCAAGATTGGTAGCGGCCAGAATACGCACATCAATACTGATGGGGAATCCGCCTCCGACACGGTCAATTTGTCCTTCCTGGATAACTCTTAGGAGCTTGGCTTGCATTGTAGGGGACATACAGCCAATTTCATCCAGAAAGATTGTCCCATTGTCGGCTATTTCAAATTTTCCAGTTTTCCGTTCCATTGCTCCGGTAAAAGCACCGCGCTCAAAACCAAAAAGCTCGGACTCTAGTAAATTATCCGGGATAGCAGCGCAGTTGACGGCCACAAAAGGCTGTTTAGCCCGGCGGCTTTGGGCGTGAATAGTTCGGGCGACCAATTCTTTGCCAGTGCCGGATTCGCCGGTAATGAGGACCCGGCTGTCGGTTTTTGCCACCGTGGCAATTATTTCAAAAATGCTTTTCATAATGGCAGTTCTTCCAATGAGATCTCCAAAGGAAGAAGCCTCGGCCAGTGCTTCTTTTAAATATTGGTTTTCTTTGACCAATTTCCTTTTTTCCAGGGCTTTTTCAATGACGGACAGTAACTCAATTACCTCAAAGGGCTTGGCAATATAATCAAAAGCGCCTAATTTCATGGTCTCAACCGCTGAAACCAGGTCTTTGGAAGCCGATACCATGATAACTTCAATTGTAGGATTGCTGGCCTTAATCTGCTTTAATAGTTGGATGCCATCCATTCCCGGCATACGCAAGTCAAGCAGAACCGCATCAATCTTTTCTCGTTCCATTATTTTCAGGGCCTGTTTGGCGGAAGAGGCGGTTAGCAGACAATATTTTTTAGCCAGGATTTTTTCAAAAAGCTTGAGAATATCTTTTTCATCATCAACCGCGAGCAGAGTAAATTTGTCCATTACGATCCTCCTTTCGTGAAATCCGTGATAATCACTATCGGTGATTAGAGCAATGTTATTACCAGCTATTTTATACCCAAAAAGGTCCAAATTGTATAATTTTTTGACACTTGTGTTGGATTTTTTGACAGTTTAACCGCATTGTACTAGAATAAAGGAGTATGTCTTTTGAGACCAGTTTAGTCCTTTCGACCGCAGTAATTTCTTTTATCCTGGCAGTTTTTATTTTCTCCCGCGGAACAAATAAAGTCCTTAACCAAACTTTGGCCCTTTTCTGTTTAGCGATTGGGGTTTGGACCCTAGGGCAAGCATTGGGGGCAATGGCGGCGCATAAAGATTTAGTGCTACTATTTACCCGTATCAATGTAGGAGCGGCGGTCATGGTTCCGGCCTTTTACCTGCACTTTGTGTTCTCTTTGCTTAATCTGAATGAAAAACACCGTAAAATCTTGTATTCGGTTTATACAGCAGCGGCTATTTTTATTATCTCGAGTTTCACTCCTTTTTTCGTCAAAGATGTTGCGCCGGTTTTTGGCCTCAAATATTATCCGCAAGCCGGCTGGGTTTATCCTTTTTTTACACTGTATGTGGTCTTGGTCTTCATGTCTGGGATAGGGACGCTGTTGCTGGGGGTTAAAAACGCTGCCGGGGAGCAATATAAAAAGTTAGTTTATGTCTTTTCTGCTTCCCTGATTGGCTTTTTGGGAAGCTTAACTCTTTTCCTGCCGGTATTCCACGTTAATTTCCCAATTTTAAACCCGGTGCTTTTGCCGATTGTCTTGATCATTATGGTCTACGCCATTGTCCGGCACCAATTGCTGGACATTACTTTTATCATCAATCAAAGTTTAGTTTATTCGGCCCTAACTTTTTTATTTGCCAGTTTTTATGTCATTGCAGTAGTGGTGGCCAATGCTTATTTTTCTGATTTCTTGCGCTCCGCGCCTTTATTAACCCCAATTTTGGTGGTTTTTGTATCCGTTATGGTTTTTCAGCCGGTCAAAAACCGGGTCCAAAACGGAGTAGATAAGTTGTTTTTTCGGGGAGAATATTATTATCTTAAGACTATCAATGACCTGTCGGAAGAAAACCAAAAACTGTTCCGTTATTTGCTAAGGGCGGATAAACTGGCGGCGCTGGGGACGATGGCGGCGGGGATGGCGCATGAAATTAGAAATCCTTTGGCGGCCATGAAGGGTATGGCGCAGGTTTTGCCGGCTAACCTTAATGACGAAGAATTTATGCGGGATTATATTGACATTGTTCCCCGCCAAATTGACCGCATCAATAGGATTGTTGAAAATTTGCTAAAAGCCGGGAAGACCACAAAGCTGGAGGCAGTCCAAGTTGATGTGAATGCAATAATTAATGAAGTGTTAGACTTTCATGCTAAACTTTTGCAAAAACAAGCGATTAATATTGACCGCCAGTTAAGTGGACGATTGCTGGCTTATGCTGATCCAGACCAGCTTCAGCAAGTATTAGCCAATCTTGTGCTTAATGCCGTCCAAGCTATGCCCGGCGGCGGGAACTTGACGATCATAAGCTGGCAGGAAGGGGAAAGGGCGGGGGTAAAGGTTATAGATACCGGGGTCGGTATCCCCGCCGATAAATTGGAAAAAATCTTCGACCCATTTTTTACCATGAAAGAAGAAGGCACTGGGCTTGGGCTTTTTGTGGCTTATCGCATTATGCAGGAGCACGGCGGGACAATTGAAGCAACCAGCCAGCTAGGGAAAGGATGCGAATTTACGCTATGGCTTCCTATAAAACAGCAGCGGTCACATTAAAAACCGCGCCGTTTGCCGAATCCGATAAAATGGTGACGCTTTTTAGCCGGGAATTTGGCAAAATCCGGGTCCTGGCCAAAGGGGCCCGGCGGGTGCCGTCCCGCTTCGGCGGGCGGGTGGAAACTTTTACCTACGCCGATTATTTTATTGCTAAAGGCCGGTCCCTGGATATTGTCTCACAATGCCAAATCATTGAGACCTTCCAAAAATTGCGGGACAACGAAAAATTGACGGCTGGACTTTACGTCTTGAAATTGGTAAATTCGGGAACGGCCGAAGGACAGCACCATCCTGAATTATTTGACCTGTTAGTGGAGACGCTATTCCGCATGAAAAATGAAAAAACGTACAAACGGGCGGTTTTAGATTTTGAAGCGGCGTTTGCCAGGCTCGAAGGGATTTATGACGTGCGGATGCACCCGCGCGATTCCCTTAGTTTGCATATTGAAAGGGATTTGCGCGCATGGTAGAACAAGCTAAAGAGAGTTTTGTAAAAGTCCTTTCCAATATCGGTTTTCTATTCCTCTGGCTGGGACAGCTTAATTCGCAGTTGGCCGATCGTATTTTTGTTTATGTCCTCATGATCATTGCATACACTTTAACCCAATCCAACTTGGGAGTTTCTGTTCCCTTGCTGGCTTTTGGTTTGCCGTCAATTCTTTTTGGCCCGCTAGCCGGGGTTTTTGTCGATAAATTGGACCGCAAAGCCATGCTAACGATTACTTCTTTAATCCGCGGGGCATTAGTTCTTCTCATTATTCCATTCATTGGCCAGTCCCTCGTCCTTATTTTTTTGTTTAGCTTTTTGATTTATACCGCCGCCCAGTTTTTTGCCCCCGCCGAAAGCTCGGTTATCCCCGAACTGGTTAAAAGCGACGATTTAATTGTGGCCAATTCACTTTTTATGGTTACCTGGATGGGAGCTTCTGTTATTGGTTTAGGATTAGGTGCTCCACTGGTTAATCTATTCGGCAATCAAGGAACGTTCATTGCAGCTGCAATTTTATATTTCGTGGCGGCCGGAGCAATTGCTCTAGTGCCTTTGAGGCCGCGGGAAATTAAAGTTGAACATTTTCAGTCGCCGATCATAAAAGACCTGCTCTTTGGCATGGAGTTCATCCGCCGCAATGAGGTGGTAAAATATTCCTTATTCAAGCTTTTGGTGGCAACTTCGGCGCTTGCCATTATTTCATTGCTTGCCATTTCCTATGCTAAGAATATTTTAGGGATTGGCGCCCACAATTTTGGTTATTTAATTTTTGCGGTAGGAGCGGGAATGTTTGTGGGAATGACATTGCTTGACCGTTTGCGCCGCAGCATGTCAAAGGGCGCCATTGTTATTGTTAGTTTCCTTATTTCCGGATTGATATTGGTTTTTATCGGCAAGGTTGCTAATCTTCCTTTGGCACTAATGATGATTTTCTTGTTGGGGCTCTGCAATATCTTTATTACCTCTTCGATTCAAACCATTTTGCAGCAAAGGATTCCCCGCCGCATCCGTGGGCGGGTATTCGGCATGCAAAACATGCTGATCAATTCCGCTTTTGTTTTCCCGGTAATTTTAGCCGGGATTGTGGCTGACATATACGGTGTGGGTTTTGCGCTGAATATCCTCGGTTGGGTGGTTGGTTTAACGGGACTAGCCGGCATTTTCCTGCCGAAGTTTAAGATGGTATGACTATCCCTCACCCGCTAATGTTAAAGCTGCCCCCCTCTCCCAGGGGGAGAGGGACATGCGCATGTTAAAAATATGTCACTATTATGTTACGTTGCGTTGCAATGATACTTGTGAGTTTTGTGATTTGTGGAGGGGGTCAGAAGACCGGGAGAACCGGGAATCAGGGGATCTGGGAATGTTAGAATCTATCCGTCGGTTGGGCATTAAACACCTTAATATTACCGGCGGCGAACCGCTGCTGCGCGAAGATTTACCCGAAATACTGCAGAGAGCCAGAGGGCTTGGCTTTTTTATTTCATTGACCACCAATGGTATTTTATATCCTGAAAAAGCCAGGCTGATAAGTGGTTTGGTGGATAGGATTTATTTCTCCGTCGATTATCCGATAGCCGAAGAGCACAACCGCAGCCGAGGTGAAGATTGCTTCCACCAAGTTATCCAGGCGATTAAATTGGCCCGAGAGTTAGGCGAAAAACCGGTCATCTTTTATACTATTACCCGCGACAGTGTACGCTTCTTGCCCGAAATGATTGATTTAGCGGAAAAACTGCGCGTTTCCATTTATTTGAATCCGGTCTATGATAATTTCGGGACGCAGGGATTTGCGGCGGAAACTTTAGCTTACATAAAATATTTTTTTAGGCGCAAATCGGTAATATTAAATTTGACCGCCTTGGAATTTATTAAAGCCGGCGGCAATCGCGTGCTTTATCCCCGCTGCCGGGCAAAGCAAACCACGATCACGGTTATGCCGGACGGCAGCCGAGCGGAACCTTGCTTTTTTAATCCGGGGGGCCAGCAGGGGAAAGAACCGGTTTGTTCTTCTTGCATGCGCTGGCCTTATATGCTACCATCGCTGGCAAGCGGGATTGATAAATATTTTTGGTTAAATTTATTTTCAGAGGGAGTGAACCAGTACAAAAGGAGGAAAAATTCATGAAAATCGTGATGCTTAGCCCGTTTTTTTACCCTCACACGGGGGGAACGGAAAAGTATGTAAAAGACCTATCAACGGCTTTAGTCCAAGCCGGGCATGAGGTGACCGTCATCTGCGCTAATATTCCGGCGGAAAAAAATGCCCCGGCGGAAGAAATGATGGGAAATTTCAAAGTAATCCGTCTGCCGGCCGGCCTTTGGTTTGATTATCTGCCGGCCACCAAGCAAAAGTTCGATATTAAGATGCTGGAGAGTTATGACATAGTTCATTGCCATGTGCCGCCTTTTGGGTTCCTGCGTGAAGTGCTTGGTAAAGTGAAACAGCCGGTAATCGTTACTTATCACTGCGATGTGACCGTTTCTGAAAAATATTATGGGTTTAAAGTCCCTGAAATGCTGATTAAAGCAGTGGAAAAATCGGCCAATGTTTATGCCCGCATGCTTCTAAAAAGAGCGGATGCGGTTTATAACACCACCAAGACCTATGCCGATACTTCGCCGGTCTTAAAGTATATCCCGAACGTGCGCCATATCCCGATTGGCCTCTTCCATGCTGCCATGGATGAGATGCAAAGAAAGCTAGGCCTTTCTGAAAAAGACAAAAATCCGCGCCAAATCTTGTGGTTAGGCAGGATGGCGGGCAATAAGGGGTGCGATTATACTGTCAAAGCTATGCCGAAGATCCTGGCCAAATTTCCGGATACAAAACTAATTATCTGCGGGGACGGAGAAGAAAAAGCGTATATTAATAAAATCATTGATGATCTGGGGGTGCGCAATTCAATTGAAATTTTGGGGACCGCCACTTTTGACAAATTAGTAGAGTTGTATTACAAATCGTTAGTCTATGTATTTCCATCCATCAACCGCCTGGAAGCATTTGGCATCGTCCAGCTCGAAGCTATGGCCAATTGCACCGCCGTGATTTGCACAGACATCCCTGGACCAAACGCGGTTATGGAAGAAGGCAAGACGGGATTAGTCATTCCTAAACAAGATCCTGATGCCATTGCCAACGCGGTCATTTCCTTGCTGGCCGATCCTCAAAAAGCCCTTGAAATGGGCAAAGCCGGCCGCCAATTAGTTGAATCTAAATATGAATGGAAGACGATTGCCGGGCAGGTGGAGGGGGTGTATAAAGAGGCGCTGGGGAAGAAGAGATGACGCATTAAAGCAAATTATGTTACAATCTACTTGGGGTAGATAATAATGAAATATTTAAAAGTTGAAAAAGACGGTTCAATTACTTTGCCGCGAGAAGTGCAGAAGGTGTTTCCGGCGCTTTCAGAGCTTGCTTTGTGGTATAAAGGCGATGCTTTGATTCTGAAACGGGTTTCTCCCTTCAGGCCTTCTGAATTTGCAGAAAGATCCCCAAAAAAAACGCCCCCGCTCTCTTATATTGTAAAAGAAATACACAAAACACGAAAAGGTTGAGATGAACCAGCCGAAAATTGTCCTTGATTCAAACGTAATTATTTCTGCTCTGCTTTGGTCAGGATTGCCTCACCAAATACTACAGCTTGCTGAAAATCATAATATCTTGATTTTTTCTTCAATGGAAATACTTGATGAAGTGTTTAAAGTATTAAAACGGCCAAAATTGCAAAAGAGGATTAACGAATTGCATACTTCACCGGATGAATTAATCGAATCGCTCCTAGGGGTGGTTGAAATTGTCCATTCGCGGAATAAACTTTATGTTATTATTAATGATCCTGATGATAATAAAATTATTGAGTGTGCTGTAGCGTCGGAAGCAGACCATATTATTACTGGCGATCCGCACCTGCTAAAATTGAAACGATATGGAAATATTGTAATTGTAAATCCTCGAAAGTATCTATTCTAATACGCTCCGGTTAGTTTCTTTGCTTCCGCCATCCTTGCCTGACGGCAGTCAGTCCCCCATGGGCCCTTTCCCTAATTATCCTTCGACACACACACAAATTCAATATTTCTGCATCCTGTATTTTTGTGTTTTTGCCCCCCACAAATAGGAGTTGACAGGTATGGACCGGCTGCTATAATGTAAGGAGAATAAATATAAGTAAGGAGGGCTAATTATGGCCGAAGCAGTTCTAACATCAAAAGGGCAGATAACTATCCCCAAAGAGATTCGGGAATTATTTGGGTTAAGCGATGGTGATCGTGTCGATTTCATTTCTGAAAAAGGATGGATAATTATGGTTCCTTTAAAGGGGAATATCTTGGATTTATACGGCTCTGTTCCGCATCGCGGCAAGGCCATTGATTTTAGTAAATTAAGGGAAAGGGTAAAAAAGGAAATGGCAAAGAAATTTAGAAAATGAAGCTATTAGACACCAATGTTATTATTCGCTTTTTAACGCGAGATGATAAAAGAAAAGCGAAAAAATGCCGAATATTATTTGAAAAAGTTCTTACTGGTGAGTTAAAACTATTTATAACCAATCTGGCAGTTGCTGAAGTGGTTTGGGTCTTGGAAAAAGTATATAAATTAAGCAAACGTGCAATACGATTAAATATCGAAGCCATTTTAAATACGCCCAACTTAGTCTTTCAAAATAGGGGCATAATTTCTGAAAGTATTATTTTGTATGATATTCACGGGATTGATTTTATTAATGTTTACCATAAAATCTATATGTTAAAGTCGGGCATTAAAGAAATATATTCGTACGATAAGGATTTCGATATGTTTGCCGATATTGTAAGAATCGAACCTTGACTAAGTTCCAAACGCAAGAGGAAAACCATTGCGGGGCAGAGGGAGGGAATGTATAATCTAATAAGATATGCTAAAAAAGAGAGTTTTGCCAAAAGAATTTAAAAAATATTTTTGGGATGTGGATTTTGCCAAGTTGTCGCCCCGCCGCTATCCGAAATTTGTTTTAGAACGATTGCTGAAATTCGGAGATAGCAAAGCTGTAAAATGGATGTTCAAGCACTTTAGTAAAAAAACATTGAAAGATTGTGTTTTGGGAGCTAGAGGGCTGGATAAAAGAAGCCATGCGCTCTGGCGCTTGTTTTTCGGCTTACCGCCGGTTAAAAACGTCAAAGGAGTGCGCTGGGTTGAATGAAAGATAAACTGCATTTTGAAATATTAGACAAAAAGAGAATAAAGCTATTGCCGCTTTTCAAAGCATTCAAAGACCGGTTTTATCTGGCTGGCGGGACGGCTTTAGCGTTGCAGTTAGCTCATCGAGATTCGATCGATTTCGACTTTTTTACTGATCGGGATTTTAATTCAGGCGATTTGTTGCGTGAGATCAAGGAAGTATTCACGGGACATAAGATCGAGGCGGCCCAGGCTGGCAATAAAACACTAAACATTATTATTGACGGAAAGATTAAGGCTTCATTCTTTTGCATCAATGAAAAGCTGCTGAATAAAACAATCAACGGCGATTATTTTTGGCTGGCAAGCTTAGACGACATAGCTTGTATGAAAATAACGGCCCTATTAAGGGCGGAACTAAAAGATTACATTGATCTTTATTACATTATGCAGCAGCGATCTTTGGCAGAAATCATTAAAAATTGCCAGCGGAAATATGATAATTTTGATCCCATGGTTTATCTGAAGGCGCTGATCAGCTTTGATGATATTAATATGCCAAGGATCCTTTTTCGCAGGAAAAAACACGTTAAAATTAAAACAATAAAGGCATCTTTCCAGCAAGCAGTGAAGCAATATCTGGGTAGATTAATCTAATCCAATCGCTTTAATTCTTTCATAAACCGGCCCCTTTGGGGTTAAAGTGCTCTTCATGATGCTTATTTTCTCGATCAGCAGTTTGCCAAACTTTAATGCATGAAGTTTTGTAATTTTTTGCTTTAATTTTTCAAGTCCGCTATTTTCCTTGACCCTACCGATAGTAATGTGCGGATTAAATTCTCTGGTTTCACTTTTATCACCGGCGTTTAACAGCTTTTCTTCCAGACGTCCGGCAAGGGAATTTAACTGATCTGTCCCTTCGGTTATTCCAATCCAGATACCCCTTGGCCTTTTTTCATTAGGAAAGAATTCCAAATTCTCAAATTTGGCCTTAAAACGACGGGCCCCGGAAACGGCATCGGCAACTATATGGACTAAACTATCAATCTTTTGGTCATCAACCCAGCCCAGGAATTTTAAAGTTATGTGTAGGTTTTCTACTTTTACCCATTTGACCGGCGCAGGTTCTTTCTTTAGTTGGTCCATCAAACAACCGATCTTCTTTTTTATCGTATTGTTTAATTCAATGGAAATAAAAACTCGCATTGGAATAGTGGTATAATATCATCCAAAGCGACATTATGAAAATATTAATTGCCGGCGGGGCGGGTTATATTGGTTCTCTCCTTGCTCCTGCCTTACTTGATCATGGCTATCAAGTTGATGTAATTGATCTCCTGTGGTTTGGCAATCATCTCCCTCCATCTGTAAGAGTTATCAAAAAAGACCTTTTTACTTGCCATGAAATAGACTTAAAGGGATATGATCATGTTATATTCTTAGCAGGTCTTTCCAATGATCCTATGGCTGAATATAATCCAGCAAAAAACTTTATTGATAACGGTGCTTTACCGTCATTTTTGGCGTATCGCGCAAAAAATGCCGGCGTAAAACGCTTCATTTACGCCTCATCCTGCTCGGTTTATGGCCATGCATTGGACCATTTTTACACAGAGAATGATCCGGTCATTTGCGATTATCCTTACGGCATTTCCAAACTTCAGGGGGAAAAAGGCGTCCTGCAGATGACCCGGAAAGATTTCTCGGTCATTGCATTGAGGCAAGGGACGGTGTGCGGCCACAGCCCAAGGATGCGGATGGATTTAATTATTAATACTATGTTTAAGACGGCGATGACGCAGGGGAAAATTATCGTCAATAATGCTTCAATCTGGCGGCCGATCTACGACATCAGGGATGCAATTATTGCTTATTTGCGGGCAATCCAAGCCGATGAATCGGTCAACGGGATTTTTAACGTTTGTTCCGGTAATTTTACCGTTGGGGCAGCAGCCAATACAGTTAGGGAGGAAGTTGAGCAATTGACCGGAAAGAAAATTGAATTGGAAATTAAAAAGATAGAAGATTTTCGCAACTATAAAGTTTCGATTGACAAAGCAAAAGCCGCACTTGGGTTTGAACCTCGATTTACGATCAAGGACATCGTGAAAGACCTTTATCTGCATCGAAATGAATACGGCGATTGCGAAAAGGATGAGTTCTATAACATCCGCGTCTTTAAAAAATTAGAGGCGGATCAGTCAAAATGATTTGTTCTGCCCCAAGAAGATCCTTTCCTTGTCAAATGGATCTCTGATTATTTTTGTATCTCCAAATTTATCTTTGGTATAACTACGAACTTTTTCGGCCTGCCCATCGCCGAATTCCAAGATTATCAGACCTTTGGGTTTTAGGCAGTTAGGGGCCCCATCAATTAGTTTGCGAATATAATCTAACCCATCTTCGCCGCCGTCCAAAGCCGATATCGGTTCAAAATCCTTAACATCAGGCGTGAGGGTTGAAATTACCTTGGTGGGAATATACGGTGGATTGGAAATGATGAGATCAACGCGGCCAATATCTTGTAGAGGTTCAAACATGTTGCCACGAATAAACCGGCAGCGATCTACTACGTTATGTTTAACAGCATTTTGTTTGGCAACTTCTAATGCGGCCGACGAAATATCAATGCCAATTATCTTAACTTGAGGTAAATATTTTGCTAAACTTACTGCTATTGCTCCCGAACCAGTGCCAAGGTCGACTAACGACTCCTGCCTGCCGGCAGGCAGGTTACGACTAACGACTGACGACCTACTATTGATAATGTCAATTGCCAGCTCTACTAACTTTTCTGTCTCTGGCCTTGGGATGAGAGTGTCTCTTGTTACAATAAAGTCCAACCCCATAAACGGCTGGCAGCCGGTGATATAGGCGATTGGCTCATGTTTAACTCTTCGTTCAATATATCCCCTAAAACGAGCTAATTCTGCGCTAGACAGCACTTTTTCATGCTGGACATAAAGTTGGATCCTTTTTACATTTAGGGAATGCGCTAAGAGGATTTCTGCCTCAAGGTGCGGCCATTCTATGCCGTGATCCTTGAAATAATTAGTAGTCCAATCGAGAGTTTTATTAACAGACCATGCGTCTATCACTGCATTTTACTTAGCTTGGCAATGCGGTCAGCGGTGGCCAGGGCGTCAATAAGTTCGTCCATACTGCCGTCAAGAAAGTTTTGCAGTTGGTACATCGTAAATCCAATCCGATGGTCGGTGACCCGGCCTTGGGGGTAGTTGTAGGTGCGGATCTTTTCGGAGCGGTCGCCGGTACCCACCATAATGCGGCGGGTTTCTTCACGGGATTTGCGTTGTTTTTCGGCTTCAGCTTCATACAATCGCGCGCGCAGTAATTTCAAGGCCTTTTGCCGGTTTTGCAGTTGGGAGCGCTCTTCGCGGCATTCTACCACTAGACCGGTGGGTTTATGGACAATGCGCACAGCCGAAGACACCTTATTGACATTTTGTCCCCCGGCCCCGCCCGAGCGGAAAGCTTCAAAGGTAAGGTCTTTTTCATCAATTTTAATATCAACCTCTTCCGCTTCCGGCATAACGGCAACAGTAGAGGCGGAAGTGTGGATCCGCCCGCTGGCTTCGGTAGCTGGGACGCGCTGAACGCGATGGGTGCCGCCTTCATACTTTAACCGGCTGTATGCTCCTTTGCCGATGACGTTAAAGATTACCTCTTTATACCCGCCAAGGCCAGTAGGGTTAGCATCAAT
>JASEHX010000072.1 GCA_030018645.1 Candidatus Margulisiibacteriota bacterium
CACTCTAATTCAGGGGATGGCAGAGGGGGTAGGGGTTAAGGACTGTATTACTTCTCCGACTTTTATTATCATCAATGAATATCAAGGTCGTTTGCCGTTCTATCATCTTGATCTATATCGCCTGGACACGGATGAAGAGATTGAAAACTTAGGGATTGGGGAATATTTGCGGCGCGGTGGGGTTTGTGTTATTGAATGGGCGGAAAAGTTAAAAGAGTTAGATGGTGAAAAAGTTGAAACGGCAAATATCAAAGTTGTCTCTGATCAAGAAAGGGAAATATGTTTATCCTCGGGATTAGCAGCGCGGCTAAAATAGTCAGCATTGGATTAGTTAATGAAGAGAAAGTATTGGCTGAAACAACTATCCGGGCAATCCAGTCTGAAAAGATAATCCATTATATTAATGAAGCAGGGATCCGGCCGGATCAAATCAATGGTATTGCCGTAGCTGCGGGACCGGGTTCTTATTCCGGCCTGCGCGGAGGATTGGCAACCGCTAAAACACTAGCTCAAACTTTAAATCTTCCTTTAATTGGGATTTCAACTCTTGAGGCAATTGCCTATAATTTAGTTGATATTGAAGGGACGATGGCAGTTGTTTTAGATGCGCGGGCGGATGAGTACAACTTTGCTTTATTTGGAGCTTCTCAAGGACGGCTGAAAAGATTAACTGACGACCTGGTACTGAAACTGGGACTGATAAAAGAAAGACTTTTAGAAATTTCAGGAAAGTTATGGGTGGTTGGGGAAGGGAATAGAGATTGGGAGGTAGGGAAGAGGGAAAATATTCATATTGCTGATAACATTCATTCTTTGCCATATGGGGTGAATGTTGCCAAGCTTGGACTGCTTAAGATGCAAACTGGACAAACAGACGATATCTTTAATTTAAACCCACAATATTCTCACAAACCAAACATTAGAGAATTTGTTGATCCGCTTTCCCGGACAGCCGCGATGGAGTTTACTAATATGCTATAATTTTTGCAAATGATTAATGTTGTCCCAATGACGGAAAAGGATATAACGTCCGTTGTTGCTATAGAAAACATGTCGTTCGCAGCGCCAAAAAGCGAAGCGGTATTTCGTGAAGATGAGCATAAATATTTAGTGGTAAAAGATAGCGGGAAGGTTGTTGGTTATATTGGGATAGAGAAAATTGCCGGCGAAATCCACATCATTAACATGGCCGTTGATCCGGCGTGTCGAGGGAAGGGAATTGGTAAACAACTGTTAGAAGCAGTGTTGAATAATAGCGATGTATTTTATTTGGAGGTACGAACTTCCAATCGTGCCGCTATAAAACTATACCAACAATATGGATTTGAAATTACCGGAATTCGAAAAAAATATTATCAAGACAACAGCGAAGACGCATTGACAATGCGGCGAGGGATAAATGGCAAACATACTTGAGGAATTAAACAAGAGAGTTTTGGTTATGGACGGAGCGATGGGTACCCAGCTCATGGAGCGGGGTATCCGGCCGGGTGATAACTTTGATCTCCAAAATTTATCCAATCCTTCTATCGTTGAAGAGGTTCACCGCGCTTACGTGTCTGCTGGGGCGGATATTATCGAGACCAACACTTTTGGCGCCAACCGCCTCAAATTAGCTGAATATAAAGCCGCGGATAAAGTCAGGGCAGTCAATCTTACTGCCGTTAAATTAGCCAGAAAAGCGGCTGGAGACAGCGTTTTTGTCTGCGGATCAATCGGCCCGCTGGGGCAGTTAATCGATCCTTTGGGGGAAGTCACCTTTGACCAAGCTTATTCTGTCTTTGCCGAACAAGCCAAAGCCATGGAAGAAGGCGGAGCGGATGTTGTCAGCATTGAAACCATTTCCGAGCTGCAGGAAATGCGCGCGGCAGTTATCGCGGTTAAAAATGAAACCAAACTGCCGGTCATTGCCAGCTTGACCTATGACGAAGGCGAAAAAACCATTTATGGGACAACGCCGGAAGCCGCCGTTGCAGTATTAGAAGCCATTGGTGCCGATGTTATTTCTGCCAACTGCTCAACTGGCCCCGAAGGTATGCTTAAGGTTGCCAAAAGGCTGTTGGCTGTCAGCTGTAAGCCCGTTATGGTAATGCCCAATGCCGGCATGCCCGAATTAATCGGCGATAAAGCGGTCTATAAAATGAGCCCGCAAAAGTTCGGCGCGTTCGCTAAAAAGTTTGCTGAAATGGGAGTTAGGATAATAGGAGGATGTTGCGGGACGGGGCCGGAGCATATCAGAGCAATCAAAGCAGCCCTCACCCCCTATCCCCCTCTCCCAATGGGAGAGGGGGAACAAAAGGGGGTGAGGGTTAAGTTTGCTTCACGGACAAGAGTGGTTGAGGCTGTTCCTGGAAAATTATTGTTAATCGGCGAACGCATCAATCCGACGGGCAGAAAACTATTTCAAGCAGAATTAAAACAAGGAAGAATGCAAATTGTCCGGCAGGAAGCTTTGGAGCAAACTAAAAACGGGGCGGATCTGCTGGATACTAATATCTCTTGTCCTGAAATAGTTGAATCAAAGTTAATGCATACAGCGGTGAAAATTGTCCAGCAGGCATCTGACCTCCCCCTCTCCATTGACAGCCCCAATACTTACGCGCTGGAAGAAGGGCTGAAAATGTTTTGCGGCCGGGCTTTGCTAAATTCAGTCAATGGTAAAAAAGAAAGCCTGGAGAGGATTCTGCCGATGGCCAAAAAATATGGAGCGGCCATTGTTGCTTTGGTGCTGGATGATAAAGGACTGCCCCAAACGGCGGAAGAAAGGGTGCGGATTGCGGAAAGGATCGTTCAGTCAGCACAAGAAAAAGGAATTGCCAAGGAAGATATCTTTATTGATAATTTGGTTATGACGGTTGGAGTGGGCATTCAGGGCTGCTTGGAAACCTTAAAAGCTATTCCGTTGGTCAAGGAAAGATTGGGAGTTAAAACAATCCTTGGCATTAGCAATGTGTCACATGGCATGCCGGAAAGGTCAAAACTTAATGCTTTATACTTGCAATTGGCAGCGGCTTACGGTTTAGATGCGGCGATTGTGGACGTTACTGATAAAGAAATACAAAAGGCAATGAAGGCCCATGAGGGCCCATGGAGGCAGAAAAAGGATAGGGATAAGGAGAAGAATGAGGGGAAGGAAGAATTGTTAAGGGCGTTTAAGGCGGAGGTAGATCGTGTGCGGAGGCTTGGAAAACCGGCGGAGAAGAAGAGAGAGTTAGCGGTAAAGGAGATCAGGTTATCAGGCTATCAGGATATCCGGGGGGCAGTGGTGGATGGGAATCTTGAGGCGGTTGAAATATTAGTTAAGCAGGGGCTGGAACAAAAGCTCAATCCCCAGAAAATAATCAATGAAGGATTAATTCCGGGAATGGAGATTGTCGGTAAAAAGTTTTCCCGCAAAGAATATTTTTTGCCGCAAGTGATTGAATCCGCCGAAGCTATGCGCAGAGGGTTTGAGCTCTGCCAGGAAAAGATACCCAAAGGTTCGGTTAAAACGGTTGGTAAAGTGGTATTAGCTACGGTTAAAGGCGATATCCACGACATCGGGAAGAACATTGTAAAAATGCTGTTGGAAAATCATGGGTTTAAGGTGATTGATCTGGGCAAAGACGTTTCAGCAGAAACGATCATTGCTGCCGCTAAAAAAGAAAAACCTAACGCGATTGCCCTTTCGGCTTTGCTTACGACCACGATGGTGGAGATGAACATAGTAAAAGAAGCCCTGCAGAAAGCCAAGCTTAATATCCCGCTTCTTGTCGGCGGGGCGGTGGTGACGAAAGGATATGCCGATAAAATTGGAGCCAACTACAGTTTGGATGCGGTGGGGGCGGTTAGCTTAGCAAAGAAATTAATTCAAAAGTCCAGAGTCCATGGTCTATAGTCTATTGTCCATTGTCGACTCCTTGCCCAATCCAACCTAAATACTCTTTGCTTCCTGCAGTAATCGGCAGTGCCATGATTTGAGGGACGGAATAGGGATGATTAGCTTTTATCATCTTTTCAACGCGCTTAAATTTTGCTTTTATGCTTTTAATAATACATAGCCATTCTTTGGCCTTTTCAATTTTCCCCTGCCACCAATAATGGCTTTCGATAGGGCCAATGATTTGGACGCAGGCGGCTAACTTTGATTTTAATAGAGCGAAGGCAGTTATATTCGATGTTTTTTTGGAAGGGAATGTGGTTAAGATAATTAGGTATGGATTTTCCATGTCATTTACTTAGATTATATAGTATTGGGAATGGGAGTCAAGGCAGGTGGGTATTCACAGAAATTATGTGAAATTATTGGGTATTATCCTAGAAGAATAAGTGGCTCGAAAAGAGGCTCTTTGAAACCCGGTGTGATGGACACTGGGTTTTGTGTTTTTAGAAGATAGATGCCAGAATCTGATAAATAATCAGTGATATGCTTACCAGCGACCAGGAATTTCTGCTATATGAGTCGGGGTTGAACCACCCGGGTCATCATCGGATCCAGTGCTTGAATCGCTAATTGAACTGCTCGATGGGCTATTTGCCCTGGTAAAGCGTGCTTGTCTTGCCTGATGCTCTGCTTCTCTTATGCGATATTCGTCAATTGCTTGACTAAACTCTGAATTAGAAGTCTGTCCAAGTTTTTGAATTATTGCAATACAATCTTCTCCGCCGCTTTCACGCCCTCTTAATCGCTGAAGCATTAAACACGCTAATTCGTCATAGCGGGCAGAACCTATGCGGTCAAATATGCTTAATAATGCGGCATCACTAAGCGAACTTAGTTTAAAAGAAGAGGAGCGCGCTAGTTTATCAAAAGCCATGATCCTTAAATTGTCCAAAGCTGAAGCTGGATTATTTATTATGCTCAATAATTCTTGAGTAGTGGCCAACGGATGACTTATTAATCGATGCAGGCCAGCTAAAGTGGAATCAACAAAAACAGCATTACCACCTAATTGATTAATTAAAGCTTCTTTTGAATGAACAAATGGAAGCAATGCAATTATATTGCTAATAGTTCTATTGTTGTCACTGCGAATTTCTCTAATCCCTAATTCCAGTAATCTTGTGGCGCACCAACGGCTCCAAGGAATCTTTACCCCATTGGCGGATCCGATCCGGATACCGTCGGGGCGTACAATAATAACTCTGACAGCCTGTTCGCGCACATATTGGGAAACACGCTTAACTCCCCAGGCGAACCCGGCGGGTAGGCGGTGTATAATCGCGTTAGGCCTTTCCGCGGCTCTTCTAATCAATAAAGTGGACATATTTTTGACCTCCAATACTGGTTAATTTCTCATTGTTATATCGAAGGGCAAAAAAAATAATTTCAGGCTATTTTTTGAAGGAGAGGAAAGATAGATAAGGAGTTTTGCAAATTTATTGTGAATCTTGAATGCTGACTTTTCGCAAACTTTTCTTCTCGGAGATCATCTTTTTATTTTGCAGCACTTTCTCTTTTGCCCGTTTTGAACGTTTTCTCTTTTGCCGGCGAATTTTTTCAAGTTCCTGTTGTTTTTTGCTTTTTGCTCCCAGGATCTTTTCTTCTATTTTATCGGCCAAAAGGCGCCAGGCCAGGAAGCGGTTGAGCGGTTGGGAGCGTTCTCTGGCAACTTTAACTTCAATCTTGGTTGGAATATGTTTTAGATAGACACAGGTGGCAGTTTTGTTGACGTTTTGCCCGCCCGGCCCGCCCGAGCGGATGAATTTTTCAATAACGTCTTTTTCGCGGACTTGAAGGCGTTCCAGCTTTTCTTCCAGCGCTTTTATCTTGTTAGGATTTAATCCCCCAAAGTCGGGCATAGCGTTTATTATAACACCATTCTCCCTCACCCCGTTGATGTTGAAGAATTGCCCCCTCTCCCATCCTCCTTCGTTCTTCGAACTTCGGCGGACAAGCTGGGAGAGGGGGGTGACTTTAAAGCAAGCGGGTGAGGGTTTATAATTAAGCATGCCATTTTTGCCGGTTTCAAAAGAGGAAATCAAAAAACCGCTCGATATCATTTTAGTAAGCGGCGATGCCTATATTGACCATCCCAGCTTTGGGACCGCGCTCATTGGCCGCTATTTGGAATCCCAAGGTTTTTCCGTGGGCATCATTGCCCAACCCAATTGGAAAAGCGATAAAGACTTTTTAAAGCTGGGGAAGCCAAACTTGTTCTTTGCGGTTTCAGCCGGCAACCTCGATTCAATGGTGGCCAATTATACCGCCGATAAAAAGGTCCGCCGCAACGATATGTATTCACCGAATAATGAAGCGGGACAACGTCCCGATCGGGCAACTATTGTTTATACCAATAAGATCAAAGCTTTGTTCCCGGATGTTCCGGTTGTATTGGGCGGAGTAGAGGCCAGCTTGCGGCGTTTTGCCCATTATGATTATTGGGATGATAAGGTTAGGCGGCCTTTGATTGTCGATGCGAAGGCGGATTATTTAGTTTATGGAATGGCGGAAACGGCAATTAAAACAATTGCCGAATTAAAAATGACCAATGACCAATGTCAAATGAATATAACTAAAAGCCCTCACCCCCAACCCCTCTCCCACTGGGAGAGGGGGGTATTTTCAGGGACTGCGGGTGAGGGATTTTGGGGAATTTCTG
>JASEHX010000073.1 GCA_030018645.1 Candidatus Margulisiibacteriota bacterium
TGCAAACATTACCGTTATCATCTCTCACCTCCTTAAAAATGGATTTTTATGGCAAAATCAGGGACAATTGGCAACCGATAAAGAATATTTTGATGAGAACGGAAATAAAATCGGTCACGGCTTTATGCCTTACAGCGGTTACCGCCTTGACGGCTCAGCGGAATGGACGACCATCACCCTGCAGTCGCTGGCCGGCTATATGCTTTTCTTCTGGATGAGCGGCGATGACGCATCCGCAGAAATGATTAGTGATAAAATTCAAGAGCAATATAACACAGCCGGATACTGGGGGCCAACCGCCGACGAATATTACGCCCAAAACTGGGTGTGGTTCGCCTACCAGCTCATGGCCCATGGGCCGGAGAGCTTGTTTGGAGAAGTGAAGTAGGGAGAGAATTTATGGCAGGAAGAGCGCTGATAAGATATACTGCACCGGCATTCGCCGGTTTATCCCGCCAATGGGGAAATTTATCTACACGTTATCATACTGCTGTGCAAAAGCATGTTTCTCCCCATGTGACCAGCTATTCGGCACGGTTGGGGTTTGCGGACCGCAGTACGTTATCCCAACAATTAACATCACAATTAACAACTCTTCCTGAAAGAGATCAAGAACTCCTAACTGATAGGTTAATTTCTCAAAGGGTTATAAAACCTGCATTTGCCAAACAAGTGATCTCTGGTCAAGGGATCGAAGAACATATGTTATCAAGCACAATTACTCAATCGAGCATAGCGGCCTTCGATTCTTTAGCTCAAACCAGCCTTCAAATTGATGAATTATACGCTAGTCGGTTAGCCATTTTGTCTTCCCTAACTACTGGATTGGTAACAGGCTGTGAATATGTATATCACCAACTATCTTCCGGGGATAGCAAAAAGGCACAATGGGCACTGGCGATTGGCAAAGGGGCTGTAACTGCCGGAACAATTGCCGCAACGATTTATGGGTTTAACGGCCTGATGGATAACTGGCTGTTAACGGCCGGCACGTCAATTGGGGTATTGACAACCCTTTATCATGACCGGCTCGATCCAGAAAGCAAGTTTACGGGAGCAGCACGGTTTTTTTCAAGGAAAATATTTCCACTTTTTGCCATTCTCAGCGGCGTGCACATTGTTGATTCATTGCACGATAACAACATGAACGTATCGAATATGCTGGAAAACTCCGGCGGCTTATACGGGACATTTGCCTGTTGTATCGGCTTATTGCTGATCACCGGAAAATATATTCGGAACCAAGTTGTCAAGTTCAAAAAATCATATACCGGTCAACTTGATTCTGGCGAATATAGGTACAGAAGGCGATTGGTACTTGGAGCGGCATCGTCTATTGTTGCCGATTTTCATTTCTTAACTGCTTTTGCCCTGCTAGTGGGAACAGCTTCTACATTTATTCTCCCAGCCGTTGCCGGATTTAGCACCTTAGCTCTTTTACCCTTTGCCTTACCACCGCTGGCAATTATTGCAACCGCCTATTTGAGAGGATCACAAAGATTAAGTGTTGAATTAAAAGATCCTAAACTCACCAAACTCCTTGACCATTTAAAGATGTACTTGCCATATGAAGCCCTCCTTGTCGGGGGAATTG
Source organism: Candidatus Margulisiibacteriota bacterium (assembly GCA_030018645.1). GTDB lineage: Bacteria > Margulisbacteria > WOR-1 > O2-12-FULL-45-9 > O2-12-FULL-45-9 > JASEHX01. The sequence continues at coordinate 1,595 of JASEHX010000073.1, forward strand.
CTTCTCTCGGGGTTGGCGCTTTGGGAACCCCCTTTCTTCTTCCCTCAATTGCCTATCTAACCTTTTGGGGATCTTTAGCAACATTAATAGCAAGCCAAGCCCATGGTGCCGGCCACGCAATAAATACCAATATGGGTCAATTAGCCCTTTCACGTGCTTCTGGGAGAGATTTAGTTGGAAGGGAAGAAATGATGGAATTGCTCGACGGAAAAGTTACTTTGCTTGAAAACCCTCACACCGAAAGTGTTGACCACTCAGCCGGATTAACCTTTAATCTGGTACTCGCAAGAAAACCAAGGATGTTTATTTTGTGCATGTACGACAGGATTTTATTGCTGCCAAAATTCCTTCAAACCTATACTGAAGAACAAGCTTTACTGGCTGATGCCGCAAATATGCAAAATGAAGTTTTCCGGCGCCTCGACGCGGGTATTGCATCTGCACCCAATCTAGAAGGGGCATACGAAAGATACGCCAATAATCTTGAAGAAACCGCACGCTATTTTGATACGGAATTGAAATTAGAATTGCAAAAGATGATGAAAGGATTAGTAACTATTTCAGACTTCCATAGCAACTTAGATGTATGGAATGCTCTATTACGCCATGGATACATTACCGAAGTGTCTGTGGGAGTCGCTCAAGTAGAAAGGAAAGCTTTTGACGCTAAAGAAAACATAGCAGAAATAGCCGATAATGAAGAGCGCATAAATGCCGCTCGCACTCTTCAAGAACGAATAAGAATTCGTCGCCGGTATGAATTGTGGAAAGACGGGTGGTTTGTTGAAGAAATTAACGAATATTTACGGGCCGCCTTCGAAGAATTGGCCGTAAGGGCAGATGAATTTAGGCAAACCGCTGTCCGGTTAAGGAGCCGTGTAGCCCGCCATGAATGCAGTGAAGATGATTTCCAAAGAGAATGGGAATGGCAAGCTGGGGCATACGATCCAGAGATGAGTTACCAGGTTACTTTTGCCCGCAAAGAAACGGCTGGAGACGAATGGAAAGTAAGGAAAACCGAAAATGTATCTACTCTCGCCCTTATGTATGGATTAACCGTATATAAAGTCTGGTTTGATGAAAGCCCGGTTTATCCGACAAGTTATTTGGTAACCGGTACCTGGACCCGTATTTATAATCCAAGATACCATCGATTGGCAAAACCTGGTTCCATGGAAGCCGCCAAATTTTTGTGGGTCAAAGCCGAAGAAGTTCTCTTTGAAAGGCAAAGAAAAAATCACACCTGTCTTTCTACTTCGCCCGCTATTTATCGTATGGAGAATGAACCATCGCTAACCGAAGGCTACCAGGCCGGCACCGAAGATTTAGGCGAAATTACGTTAGCCGGCAGAAGACTCAATATTTCCCATTATTATTTTGTTGCTTCTGCAGAAGCAGAGGCTATTCCTAAAGTCAAAGGCTATATATTAAGAGATCGTGAAGGCGGACAAGGAGCAACCTCTGAGACCCTTCCCCCACAACATGCTGGCCATAAAGTAGCCACTATTGATAAGCCGACCAAGCCTGAACAAGAGCCGGTGGCTTTTGCCCTTCCCTATTTTGATTACAAAATCATGGTTGACAAGAATGATATCCAAACTCTTACTTATCTACTTTTAGCCGCTATAGTGGAACGGGATAAACAGCATCTGCATTTAAATCTAATCTACAAACAGCCCGACGGTGCTCCTTTTGAGCTTCCCGATCCGCGTCCTGACTTGCGCCTTAATTTAGATGCAACTTTAGAAAATATTGACGCGAATGTTGAGCTTGTGCATGAATTTGATGTGCAAATAGCCACTGGAAAAACCATGCGGGTCAAGCGGGTTATTCCACTTTTGCTTGACCGCTCTGCCGCACACACGGGCAGGAATGATAAGGTAAAGTGGAAAGATTTAAGCGGAGCGCGTATTTGCATGAAAGCCGGACAGGTAGACGCTTTTATCCTCATATACGGAGGAATTGAAGTAGAAATGCCGTCTAGTACCTTTCCTCGCTATTTTGCGAGTTTAGACCTGCCCTCCGATGGTACCATCGAATTAGGCGTTAATAATTTTACAATAAATCCCCAGCGAGAAGGGGACATGACCTGGATTCCTTTTGAATATTACACAGATAGCAGCGAACCGGTGGTCTATTTTGTAAGGGTCCCCGACGGAAAAAGGCCGCCGCTTAGCAATCGGGACAGATAGAGGAAAATATATGTTAGCATATAAATTATTAACCCGGTTAAAAATAATACAACCGCCTCCGCAAAAAGGTTACTATACCTATCGTCGCCAAATCCCACAAGGGCGCACGATTAAGGTAGAAAACTTATGTTTGCCTCTAGCTAAAGATCCTCATTTTCTCCCTCCTGCCTGGGCATCTGGTTTACAATCCAGTTCTCGCATAGAACAGATCGATATTACCGGGAGAGTCCACATCACTCCCGAGGGTTTTTCTCCCGAAGGAAACCCGGATAGCCGTTTACCAGAAAGAACCATCTTGGGCATAGCAGTTACTTATCAACCCAATGGAGAACGTTCTACGCGTATTGTTTCCTTAGGAAAAGGAGCAATCCTTGGAAAATTGCGCGGTAAATTTCCGGTATTAGACCAGATTGATCTATTGCAAAGAACCATTGAAATTGTCCCTTCCTCTAATCCAAAGCGATCGAAAGTGATTGCCGCCAGGATGGAAGCTACCGGGATGCGCGATGACCAATCAGCTTATATTTATGACCTATCAACTGAAGCAGTCCAACGGATAAGACATGAGTTTGGAGAAGGAGTAAGACTGCGGCAATTAACTATAACAATTACACCGCAAAAGGAAGTCGTGCTTACCTCCCCCGATGGGTCAAGACAATTAATTTTAACTGCCCGGCATTTCCGTGATAGTTTTGGAAAAGAATTATTAGATAACCGCAATGGCGGCATGTCAACCCCAAATGATTTCTACCATAGCGATAGCTATACTCCTGAAACACGGCGTTTCCACCCAGTCATTGATATTTATCCGCTAAAAGGCGGCAGCTATCACTTGATTTTGCATAAAACGGAAGTTTTTGAAATCGAACGTCCTGATAATTTAAAAGAAATTGATCTGAGAACAAAAATTTTTCCTACCCGAGCCACTGCCGCCGTAAAAGTTGACAGCCGTTGGATCCCGCTGCTTCTTAAAGAACCATTAACCGAATTAGATGTATTGCATCTTGATCTTGGATTATCGCGCATCCAAGATGGTCGTTATCAAGCCGGACTTGCCGCCCAGGACCGTACCGGCAACCGGGGAGAGATGTCAGGCGATTATCCTCGAGATCCTACTTTTTATGGGTTTGCCGCTTTTCGAAGGGCCCAGCATTGGTTAAGGTACGGCAATAATACCGCTATCAACCGGGGGAAACAAGTAGACGGGGTTGATAGTGCCATCCAATCGGGACGAACCCATACCACTACCGCTGAAGCATTTTTTGATTCATTATGCGCGGACTGGTGTTACACAAATAATCCCTATACATTAAAACATTCAAATTTTGGAAGTGAATTTAGCGGGCCTTGCGTTTCGGAAGATACCGGAATGGAAGTTGCCGGAAAATTTAAAGGCCAAAAAATGGCTGTCACTAATGAACCTACTACCATTATGCCGGCCGAAAAAAGGGCTGGAAAATATGAAATGCAAAATTGCAACCGTTATATTCTTTCCATTTCGCTTTTCGTTAGAATATTTAATTTGACGGTAAAGGACATTATATTGGGCCGCTGGCTTGGAATTCGCCCTGTTTACTTGAAGTGGAGGCAAATCGCTGAAAATACCGCCGGAAGAACTTGGTATTATTGGTGCATGGCGGAACTGGTTAAGATTGCCGCCGTACCCATTTTCCTTGGCAGTATGGGCAATGTCCTCTTTTTTCCAGTTGATCTCAGATACTTTATTATTGCTTGGACACTGCGTACCGTTATTTCAACGGCCACCTACCTTCAACAATTGGTCACCATTGGTTACGACGAATGGAAAGGTTTTAAAACTGGCATGTTTGTTAACCCTGCTTACGAACGCGGATTCTTATCGGGATATACGAAAGCCATCATCCAGCAGTTCCTGGATCGCCGGCAATGGGCAACCTTTGCCTTGACCGTTGGAGGAGCCGAAAAGCTGCCTTCAAGATTACCGGCAATTACTTCACTTGTTACTGAATCGGTCGCACTGGCTGCTGCCGGTTACTTTATTGTTGTCGGCGGATTGGGCCAGCTGGCATGGCCGCTGGGATTAGCGGTTGGCGTCAATCTGTTTTTCGGGGCTTTCGATGCAGTAATTAATCTTGTCTGTATCAAAAAGATCAATAAGGAACCCCAGCCCAAAAAGCCAGAAACCGAACCGCCGGCAAAATCTTTATATGCTTTTTCACAAAAATGCCCATCAGACTATAATCGTTTCAAGGAAATCGCAGATAGTATTATTCGGTGTTATGCTGGCAGCGGTTCGCTCCCTTATGACGAATTGTTCACATTCAAACATGATTTAGAAGATATTTTACGTAATCCAACCATTGCCGCTATGGGCAAAAAAGATCGTCCTTATCTCGCATGGAGCAATGCTTATCGCAATGTTGCTAATCTAATTCTTGACCTCATTAGCGATATCGAAACGCATATTCTAATTCGCGGGACAAACACTTTAAACCAGAGCAGTGATCCTGCTGAAATTGCGGAAGCCAGAGAAGCCCTTGTTAAATTATTGAAAGAATTAAAAGGGGAATTTCCTATAACAGATGCCGCTTTGAAGGCGCTGCGACCACATAGAATTACTGCTGATGAAATAGATAAATAGCCTCAAAAAATAGCCTGCAAACTTTGTCAAATAATAGATAAAATTTAAGACAATACTCTTCTGCCGAG
>JASEHX010000005.1 GCA_030018645.1 Candidatus Margulisiibacteriota bacterium
CCAGCATGGACCGCGATGGCACCAAAGACGGCTATGATCTTGAATTGACTAAAGCCATTGCCGATGCGGTGAAAATTCCCGTCATTGCGTCGGGAGGAGCGGGAACTTTGGAACATATCTATGAGGCTTTTATTAAAGGCGAGGCAGATGCCGCTTTGCTGGCTTCTCTGTTGCACTATAAGGAATTAACCATTAAGGAGATTAAGGACTATCTCGGGGATCGAGGAATTACGGTGAGAAGATGATGATTGATCGGGAATTAAATAAGTATTTGCCGAAAAGAGGAAAGCTGGCGCGGGCGATGCGCTATTCGGTCTTTGCGGGAGGGAAAAGATTTAGGCCGCTTCTTTGCGTCTTAACTGCTAAAGCATTAGGAAGAAGTCCTCGCCAAGTGCTGCCCATTGCCGCCGCCATTGAAATGCTGCACACCTTTACGTTAATTCATGACGACCTGCCGGCAATGGACAATAGTGACTTGAGGCGCGGAAAGTTGGCTTGCCATAAAAAATATAACGAGGCCTTGGCTATTCTAGCGGGGGATGCCCTTAATACATTAGCGTTCGAAATCTTAGCCAAGCAATCGAAAAATGCAGCTGTTATTGCCGAAATTGGAAAAGCAATTGTTGCTGTAATCGAAGGGCAAATCATGGATATGGAGAGCGAGAAGCGCCGAATCAATTTAAGACGACTATATGCCATTCATTCGAAAAAGACGGCCGCTTTGCTGGCTGCTTGTGTGCGTGCTTCAGCTGTTCAATTAAAAGCCAGTCCAAAACAATTGTCGGCTTTGACCAATTATGCCCGGCATCTTGGCCTTGCCTTCCAAATTGCAGATGATATACTGGATGCAACTGCCACAGCAAAACGGCTGGGAAAACCGGTGAGAGCGGATATTAAAAAAGGTTTTCCATCTGTGGTTGGCATAGTTAAATCGCAGCGGTTGGCCCAAAGGGAGAAAGAATCTGCTATCAGAGCTTTGAAGATGTTTGACCAAAAAGCCAATCCATTGCGGGAATTGGCCGAGTTTGTTGTGGCCAGGGAGTCCTAATCATGTTTTATCCAAGCCAAAAAGAATTTATGGAATTAGCGAAGGAAGGGAACCTCATCCCGGTTTATAAAGAAATAATCGCGGATATGGAGACGCCGGTTTCGGCCTTTAAAAAAATCGAGAGCGAATATGCTTTCCTGCTTGAATCGGTGGAAGGCGGCGAGAAGATTGCCCGCTATTCATTCCTTGGCGCTTGCTCCAAAAATGACGTTTTTGCCCCAAAATCTTTTTCCCAAATAAAAACGATTCTAAAACAATATAAACCGGTCAAAATTGAAGCCCTTCCGCGCTTCTCCGGCGGCCTTGTTGGCTATATTGGCTACGATATGGTGCGGGAAATTGAAGATATATCCAATAAAAATTCCGACGACCTAAAATTGCCGCCCATGCTCTTTTTGCTGACCAGCTCTTGTTTGGCTTTTGACCATGTCAAGCACAAGATCTTGATAATTTCCAACGCGCACATTAAGGGCCGTCCAGTTAAGGCCTATAAAGAGGCCTGCCGGAAAATTAATCAGCTTGAGAAAAAACTTAAGAAGCCGCTCCGGCTTGCAAAAGAAGAGTTTGAAATGCCGGTTGCAGTTAAACAGATGAAAATTGCTTCTAATATAAATCAAAAACAATTTGAAAGGATGGTTGAAAAAGGGAAAGAATATATCAGAGCCGGCGATATTATCCAAGTTGTCCTGTCGCAAAGGTTTTCTGCCGCTTGCAGTACAGATCCTTTCCTCGTTTATCGGATCTTACGCACACTCAATCCATCACCTTATATGTTTTACCTTAAAATGGGGAAAGCGGCCTTGGTTGGCTCTTCGCCGGAAGTCATGGTGCGGCTTGACGGTAAAATTGCCATTGTCCGTCCGATTGCCGGCACCCGCCGGCGCGGCAGAGACGAAATCGAAGATAAAGCTATGGCTGACGAACTCCTTGCTTCAGAAAAGGAAAAAGCTGAACATATCATGTTGGTTGATCTGGCCCGCAATGATTTGGGCAGGGTTTGCGAAATAGGGAGCGTTAATGTAACCGAACGGATGATTGTTGAGCGTTACTCGCATGTAATGCACATAGTCAGCAATGTGGTGGGCCGCTTGCGGAAAGGGAAAGATGCGGTTGATCTTTTAATGGCGACCTTCCCAGCGGGGACAGTATCCGGAGCGCCTAAAGTTCGCGCTATGGAAATCATTGATGAATTGGAAAATCTCCGACGCGGTCCTTACGCTGGCTGTGTCGGCCATTTTGGCTTTTCCGGCGACCTTGACACCTGCATTACCATCCGCACTATTTTAATAAAAGATAAAAAGGCCTATATTCAGGCCGGGGCGGGGATTGTGGCTGATTCTATCCCGGCTGAAGAATATAAAGAAAGCATCAACAAAGCCAAGGCCATGCTGAAAGCGGTTGAACTGGCCCGCTAATTACTTATGCTTAATCTTCGCATGCTCAAAGTTTCTGATTTACTTTTATGGATCGCAGTTGGGTTATTGGCGCTCATCGGTTTTTTTGCTATTTTTAGCAGTACTTTTGCTCTGTTGTTAAAGCATGGCATCGATTCGCTTTTATACGTAAAACGGCAGATGCTGGCATTTTCTCTAGGTGCGGCTGGTCTAGTCTTTTTTTCCTATCTTGATTATAAGCATTTAAAAAGATTAGCCCCGTTTCTATATGCTTTAATGCTCTTCTTATTAATTTTGGTTATTTTTGGCGGGACGGGAACCGCTGGAGCACAGCGCTGGTTCCAAGTCGGTTCTTTTTCCTTCCAACCTTCTGAAATTGCTAAAATTATTATGGTGATCTGTTTAGCTTCGTTTTTTACTGAGAAAAGAACATTAAACAGCAGATGGGACAGCTTTTTATTAATCGGTTTGGTCGGTTTGCCCTTTCTTTTAATTTTTAAACAGCCGGACTTGGGGACGGCCTTGGTCTTTGTAGCAATATTGCTGGGAATGTTGTGCGCGTCTTGGGCATCGCCAAAATTATTGGCGGTCTTATTTACCCCTATTATTTCGATTCTGGTGCGTCCTCTCCTGCCTTTGTGGATCATCTATCTTGGGGCGGTAGCCATCAGCTTATTCTTGTCGCGCGCCAGGTTTTGGGATTGGGCGGCAATTTTTGGGACCAATACGGTTATTGGCCTGGCCATGCCGTTCATTTGGGGGCTGCTCAAACCCTACCAGCGCCAGCGCATAACCGCCTTTCTTGATCCGGGAGCTGATCCGTATGGGGCGGGGTACCATAGCTTGCAGTCAAAAATTGCCATTGGCAGCGGCGGGTTGTTTGGGAAAGGTTTCCTGCACGGGACACAAACCCAACTTCAATTTATTCCCGAACAGCATTCCGATTTTATCTTTTCCGCTATTGGGGAGGAGTGGGGATTGATTGGGGCTGGATTGACTTTGGTCCTTTTCGCGATCGTCTTATGGAGAACTTTAGTTATTGCGTCGGATGCGCGAGATTATTTTGGTTTTTTGCTGGCCTCCGGTATTGCCGCCATGACCGCTTTCCATATTTTAGCCAACGTAGGGATGGTTTTGGGAATCTTGCCAGTGGTGGGGATTCCTTTGCCTTTTATCAGTTTTGGCGGGACATCACTGATTATAAATCTTATTTCCATGGGGATACTGCAAAGCATTTGCATGCGCCGGCAAAAACTGATCTTTTAAATCTTGAATTTGGCTTCCACTTTTCCTTCCGCTTCAAAGGTTTCATTTTTTACCGATACTAAGATCCGTTTAGCCCGCACCCACTGTTCGCCGCGCTTCATGGATACGTTTCCGGTTAAGGTCAACATTTCGTCTTTGTCATCGTAAAAAGCCGAATCGGCCCGGGCCTCACGTCCTTTTTGAGTGACAAGTACTGATCCGCGCGCCCGGGCGTCGCCGCTTTGGGTGGCAATACTTAATTCATCCGCGGTTAAAACCGTCTTTTCCTGCAGGATATCCCTGGCTTCCTTATTTTGCAATTTATTGGCCGTATCCGGTTTCAAGATCACGCCGGCTTTTACAAAGACGGCTTTTACAGCGCCGGTTAACTGCAGGTTTTTATTTTTTTGCGAATAGACCCCATCATTGCCTACGGCTAACTTATGCGCCTGACTGGCCTCAACTTTGCCGTGCAAGGCCATATCTTGGGCGACATCGATGAAAAAATCAGCAGAACCAGCTTTAATAATCGTCTTCTTGTTTTTTTCATTGATGGCAATTCGCACATTGCCGTTGGCTTCCATCCGCTTCTCTTTGCCAAAGTAGCGCATGGTATCGGCTTTCAAGATCCCGTCCGAGCGGGTTAATTTGACGTTTTGCGAAACGTCAGCTATCTTACTCTCATTGTCCAAGTTAATTTGGTCGGCGCAAATAGAACTGTCTTTTTTGGCAATTCTAATCCTTCCTTTAATTTCGGTCCTTTTATCGTTGGAAAAATATTTCAGATAATCGGCGGTCAGGGTAGCCCAGTCCTCGGGCTTATTTACATCCGGATTGGCTATATTTCCCATATCCATCTTAGCGGACAAGCGGCTGGCATGTTTGGGATTGGCATTTTCCGGCAGTCCGAAAACTTCGATAATGTTGAAGCGCAGGTAGGCTTTAGCGCGCGGAGCGAATAAGCTATGCAATATGGCCTTTTCGTTATGAAAAAATTTACCGTCGGATATTTTGGTTAAATAGGTGGTTTCTTTATCTTTGGCCGTCCAGCCCTTTTCGGCCGCAAATTCCCAGCGCGGCTTCCCGTCTTTCTTGCCGATAATGCGGGTATTTTTGAATTCGGCGATTTTTTCCGAGCTGTTTTCCGTGAAATATTCCATCCCTTGCGGCGCGATCATAAAATAAATGCCGGCAAGGACCAATAAGGAAAAAATGGTCCCAAAAAAAACTATTTTCCAGGAAAGATTTTCTTCCATGCTTCTTTTTTTACCTCATTGTAGGCCTTTTGCAGGGGGATGCGGTGTTTACCGGCCAATTGCTTATAATCTTCGTATTCGGGCGCAATGGTTAAAATATTTTTGCCAAGCGACCCGACTTTAACTTTAACGTTGCCATATCTAGTTTTAACCTGGATTTGCCGGCGATTTAACTTTTCCCTGGTAGTCAAATGAGTCCGTACCCCTAGGGTGGTTGTGGATTGATAGATGGTTTTTAGAATTCGATCACGGTCTTCTGGTTTGCATAATACCGTTAAGATAAAGGCCTCTCTTTCCTTTTTCATGCGGCAGGGTGAAATAGAGGCATCCAAGGCACCGGCTTTTATCAAACCGGCGATCACTTTATCAAATTGGCGCGAGTGCATATCGTCAATATTGCATTCTAACTGCAAAACCGCGTCCTTTTGGGTGGGCAGTTGGGCCTCGCCGATAAATACTCGGAGAATGTTAGGCAGGTTGGGGAAAGTTAGTGATCCTGCTCCTGCTCCAATCCTATCAACCCTCATTTTCGGAATATCAACAAATCCATCCGCTAAAGTTATAATAATTGCCGCACCAGTGGGGGTGACCAGCTCGCCTTTGACATTAACTCCATAGGTAGGGATGCCCTTTAACAATTCTGCAGTGGCGGGGGCGGGGATGGGGAGGATGCCGTGGGCATGTTTAATAACTCCTTTTCCGATGGGCAAGGGAGAAGAAAATATTTTTCTGATCCCCAGCGCTTCAATGGCAATGCAGGTCCCGACAATATCAATAATAGCGTCAATTGCGCCTACCTCATGGAAGTGGACTTTATTTACTGGGATAGCGTGGACTTCCGCTTCCGCTTCCGCTAAGCGCGTAAATATCTTGGCGCTTTGTTTTTTAACTTGCCTACTCAATCGACTATGGCGAATTATTGTCAGAATATCCCGCAGGTTACGGTGATGCAGTTCTTTTCTACACTTAACTGCAACAAAAGTCGATACTAAGCCATTGCGTTTTATTTTTGAAATTTGTAATTTTGGGATTATTTGGGATTTGGTGCTTGTAATTTGTAATTTACGCAAATCTGCATTTAGCTGGGCCGGAGTAACACCCGCATCAACTAGTGCTCCCAAAACCATATTCCCGGCAATGCCGGATGAGCAGTCGAAATAAGCAATTTTCATAATTGTTTAATTATTGAATAGGCCATCACCGCTGCCCCAAAGCCATTATCGATATTTACAACGGCTACCCCAGGCGCACAACTGTTCATCATAGTTAATAGAGCGGCCAAGCCTTTAAAACTGGAACCGTAGCCGACGCTGGTGGGGACGGCAATAATTGGTTTATCCGTTAATCCGCCAACGACCGAGGGCAGGGCGCCTTCCATTCCGGCCACAACGATTAAAACTTTGGACTTTTCAATCTTATGCAGATTATGCAGTAAGCGGTGAATACCGGCAACACCGACGTCATATAACCGTACAACTTTAAGTCCCAAAAATTCAGCCGTAACTGCCGCTTCTTCAGCAACGGGGATGTCGGATGTGCCGGCTGTGATTACCGCAACTAACGACTTACGACCAACGACTAACGACTTGCGACTTACTACAACGATCCTTGCAGTTTTATAGTACTTCGTATTAGGTAGTATTTTTTTAATAGCAAGATATGCTATTTTATCCGCTCGGGTAGCTAAGACAGCGTGTCCTTTACCCGCAATTTGCAGTGCGATTTTAGCAACCTGCTGGGGAGTTTTTCCTTCGCAATAAATGACTTCGGGAAAGCCTTTGCGGAGATGGCGGTGATAGTCAACCTTCGCAAACCCCAAGTCCTCATAAAACTTATGCTTTTTCATGAGTGCAGTTCATCCATTCTTTGTTTGATCTTTTTCTCAAAACCAATATCTTTGGGTTCGTAATATTTCTTGGATTGGGGCAAATAATCTTGTTTAACATATCCGCCTTCAAAGTTATGCGCGTACTTGTATCCTTTGCCTTTGCCCATTTCCCGCTCGCCTTTATAAACCGCATTTTTAAGGTGGGGAGGGACGGGCAGAGTAGGATTAGCTTCGACATCTTTTAGAGCGTCGTTGATCCCTACATAGGCGGCGTTTGATTTTGGCGCGGTGGCAATATAAGTTACGGCTTGGGCTAAAGGGATGCGGGCTTCCGGCATCCCGACAAATTCGGCCACTTGCATTGCGGAATTGGCCACCACCAAAGCCAGCGGATCGGCATTGCCCACATCTTCGGCGGCGCAAATCACAATCCGGCGGGCGATAAAACGGGGGTCTTCGCCGGCGTAAATCATTTTAGCCAAATAATAAAGCGCGGCGTTAGGATCTGATCCGCGCATGGATTTGATGAAAGCCGAGATAGTGTCGTAATGCTGGTTGCCTTTCTTGTCGTAAACCACCGCTTTTTTCTGGATCGATTCTTCTGCAGTTTTAAGGGTGAAACTTATAATTCCTTTCTTATCCGGCGTAGTTGATAATACTCCCAATTCAAGAGCAGACAACGCACGACGCGCATCTCCGTCCGATAATTTTGCCAAATGTTCAATGGCCTCATCCGCCATTTTTATCTTAATTTTCCCTAATCCGCGTTCTGTATCCACTATGGCCTCTTTTATAATCTGCCGTAAGCTGTCAGTCGTTAGCGGCTTTAGTTCAAAAATTTGGGAGCGGGAGACCAAGGCCGAATTTACGTAAAAAAACGGATTTTCAGTTGTGGCGCCAATTAAGATTAGATTCCCTTCTTCAACATCGGGCAGTAATGAATCCTGCTGCAATTTGTTAAAACGGTGGATTTCATCCAAAAAAAGAATAGTCCTCATCTTATGCATTTTAATCCGCTCTTTGGCTTCTAAACTTACTTTGCGGATATCTTCCACTTTGGCAACGGAGGCATTGAGCCATTCAAAATAACCCTTAGTTGAATTGGCAATCACCCGGGCAATGGCGGTTTTTCCGGTTCCCGGCGGGCCAAAAAGGATTACCGAGGTTACTTTGTCGGTCTCGATTAATCTTCTTAAAAGCTTATCTTTTCCCAGCACATGTTCCTGTCCAACGATCTCATCAATTGTCCGGGGAGCCATGCGGAAGGGGAGGGGAGCGTCATTTTTCCGAAATTCATCCAGGTTTTTATCAAAGAGGTCCATTTATCTCATCTTTTATAAAATATTTTGCCTACCCTTTTTATATGATCGATAAGATCGGGGTTGCTTATGTTATCAAAAATTGACATGTCAAAAGTATAAGGTAAAAGCAAATCATCTATTTCAAGCCCTATTTTATTCATCACAGTAAGAGTTAATCCCTTGCCTTTTAAAGTTAAATCAATGTCCGATCCGTTTTTGTAATTGCCTTTTGCCCTGGATCCGTACAGGATGGCTTCTTCAACTTGGGGATATTGGGCAAAAATCTTATTAATTTTACTGATAGTTTCTTCTTTGAGGCCAAATTTCATCGGTTTTCTTTTAATATTAATTCGGATAATCTTTCTTCCAGCCTGACAAATTCCGGATAATATTGATTGATAATGCTTTGGGCAATTTTTTTGGATACCTCATCATTATAAGTATGGGATGTTTCGTTGCGGCTTTGGATCATATTCATCCAAACGTCTCCACCTTTAATTAAATTTAATTCAAATGCTTTACGCGTTGTGTCTTTTGAGCCGTATATTTTATCATTTCCCCGGCCCTCTAAAAAATCTTTTAAGGTGTTCCATGCCAGCTCGTGGGTGTATTCGAATGATTGAATGAGTCCCTGTTCCTCAAGCTCGTTTAACTTCCCTTTTTCAATGAATTTTGAGAGACGTTTTAGCGCCTTTTGGTAATTGGAAAAGCGCTGGGCCCACCGGATATCTTTATCTTTCATGCCTATTTACCTTACAATTTACCCTGCCATCTTTTTAGGTTAGGCAGGATATTTTGGGCCATTTCCCGGGCTTTGGCTTCCGGGATATTCATGCTTTTGGCCATACTGACCATTTTATCGATCTTTTGCTCCATAGAAATGCCTTCATCGGTAAACTTGCCGTTTTGGAAACAAAAACGGCAATATTCTTGGTTGGCAGACCCGTCGGCATTTGTGCCGAAATCTTTGTCACTGCGCAGGGGCATGCTGCAACTTTGGCAAATTAACATTTCTTGGCTCATTGCTTTCTTATCCTTTTTGGATCATACATATTCTAGCATATATTCTAAGTAAGTTATTTTACCGAAACTGGCTGGTCAGATTTTGCCCGCATGGAAACCTGCATGAGGTTAGCTAAAAAGCGGCTGGCATCCATGATTTCCAATAAGACAGGTTCATCGGTTTTTGAAAAATGAATAATAACATCACCGGCTTCTTGAGCATGGTCAATTTTTTTACTGCTTAATTCGATCATGGCAACATTGTCTTCTCGATTGTAACTAATCTTCATAGTAAGTCCTCCTTCCGGGATAAAAAGTGATAACTGTTATGCCTTTCTGTTTTTTTTTGTATATAACTCGTAAAACATGTTCATTATCAATAATTTTTTGAGCGATTAAGCGTAAATTTCTGCCTCTTTCCCTGCAATCTGGATTTTTAATCGTTGCAATTATAGTGCTTTTGCTTAAAGTAAACCCATGCTCCGATAATATTTTAAATTTGATTTCCGCATGTTTGGTAAAACGAAACTTAACCATATCCGAAATTATTATAGCATTATCAGGATACCTGCAACAATAGAACGAACAAGTATCAATTATATCCAGCCGGCATGTTCCCCATTAAATTGCAAGTAATTCAACTAAAAGTTATACTTCATAAAGATGAAAAGCTTCGTAGTTAAACGCCTTCTGCAAGCTATTCCTATTCTAATTGGTGTTTCTGTGCTTTCTTTTTTCATCATGCACCTAGCTCCCGGCGATCCAACTGCTTTATTTACGGACCCTAATGTTAATCCAGCGGAACTAGCTCGAATCCGCGCCAATTGGGGGCTGGACCAACCAATTTATATCCAATATTTTTATTGGTTGGGGAATGCCCTGCGCGGTAACTTTGGCAATAGTTACATGACGGGGATGCCGGTTATAAAAGAGATTGCCGAACGTTTGCCGGCAACCTTGTTATTAATGGTTACTTCTTTCGTAATTACTTTACTGATAACTATTCCGCTGGGCGTGATTTCGGCCGTGAAAAAAGGCAAATGGTTTGATAATGCGGTAACGGTGTTCTGTTTTGCCGGGATGGCAACTCCTTCATTTTGGCTGGGGTTGATGCTGATGCTGCTGTTTGCGGTGAAACTGAATTGGCTGCCAGCCGTCGGAATGTATGATGTAATGTCAAATGACAAATGTCAAATGTCAAATGTATTGGATGTTATCAGACATATGATTTTGCCGGTAACGACGATGACGCTCCTTAGTTTGACCGGGTTAATCCGTTATCAACGGGCGGCGATGCTGGAAGTGCTTAATCAGGATTTTATCCGAACAGCGCGGGCCAAAGGCTTACCCGAAAGAATCGTTATTTTTAAACATGCTTTGCGCAATGCTTTGATTCCAATCGTTACCATTCTGGGCTTATCCTTGCCGGACCTATTTGGCGGGGCATTTATTATTGAAACCATTTTTGCCTGGCCGGGGATGGGGCGACTCGGCGTGATGGCTATTTTTCAGCGCAATTATCCTTTGATTATGGGGATTGTTATGTTGTCGGCAGTATTGATTGTGGTGGGAAATTTATTGGCTGACATTGCTTACGCGTGGGTGGATCCGAGGGTTAGATATGGGAAGAAATAAATTAGCTCTCTTCGGTGCTACATTGCTATCTCTCTTTGTTCTCGTAGCCATCTTTGCCCCGATGATTGTTCCTTATGATCCTTCGGCAATACTAGAGAATGATACCTTAGCGCCATCTGCTCAACACTGGTTTGGCACAGATGATTTGGGGAGGGATATTTTTAGCCGCGCCGTTTTTGGAGCTCGGATATCGCTAACCGTTGGTTTGGTCGCCGTTGTTATCTCGCTTTTGTTAGGAACCCTCTTGGGGGCGCTGGCCGGCTACTTTGGAGGCTGGACCGATAGCCTTATCATGCGTTTTGTAGATGTAATGCTGGCATTCCCTTCCATCTTTCTTATTTTGGCCATCCAAGCCATGCTAACACCCAATATTTATAATGTGATGGTTGTAATTGGCTTAACCTCCTGGATGGGGGTGGCGCGGCTGGTGCGGGGAGAATATCTTAAAATCCGCGAATTATCCTATGTTGAGGCAGCCAAAGCCATCGGTTGTTCGCCCGCGCGCATTATTTTTCGCCATATCCTGCCTAATGCGATGGGGCCCATTATTGTGGCGGGAACATTAGGGATGGCAGGAGCAATTTTAACCGAATCATCATTATCCTTTTTGGGCATGGGTGTACAACCCCCCATGGCTTCCTGGGGCAATATGCTGATGGATGCCCAAGCCTATCTGCTCGATGCCCCCTGGATGGCTGTCATCCCCGGCTTGTTGATTTTTACAACCGTCCTGTCCCTTTATTTTGTGGGAGAAGGGTTAAGGGAAAAAGTGGGGGTGAGTTGATTGTTAAGCGTTAAGAATTTATCTGTTTGCTACTTAATGGACGACTCAGAAGTTGAGGCCGTTAAAGACGTTAGCTTTAAAGTCAATAAGGGTGAAATTATTGGAATCCTTGGTGAATCCGGATCGGGTAAATCGACGGTTGCCCTTTCAATACTGCGGTTAATTTCTTCGCCAGGGAAAATTACCTGCGGTGAGATCATCTTCAACGGCGCTGATTTATTAAAGTTAACAGAATCAGAAATGATCAAAATTCGCGGTGCGAAAATTGCCATGATCTTTCAGGACCCTTTCTCATCATTAAATCCTGTCCTTACCGTCGGCGACCAAATTGCCGAAGCCATTGAACTGCATCAGGGATTAAAAAGGAAAGAAGCATGGCAAAAAGCCATAGAAATGCTGGAAATTGTCCAGATAAAAAACCCGGCCGGACGCTGTAAAAATTATCCGCACCAGTTTTCGGGCGGCATGCGCCAGCGGGTCATGATTGCCATGGCGCTTTCCTGCAATCCTAAGCTGTTAATTGCCGATGAGCCAACCACCGCGCTGGATGTTACGGTCCAGGCCGAAATATTACGTTTGCTTAAAGAGCTGCAGCAGAAATTCAATTTATCCATTATCTATATCACCCATAATTTTGGAATTGTTAAACATCTTTGTGACCGGGTAGTGGTAATGAATAAAGGGAAAATTGTTGAAGAGGGGGAAATTATTAAGGTGCTAAGCAATCCAAAGGACGAATATACAAAGAAGTTAATTGGATGTTTAAATGAGCTTAATCGAAGTTAAAAAAATATCCAAAAGTTACGGGCCGGTAAAAGCCGTTGATAACGTCAGCTTATCAATTGAGCATGGAGAAGTCTTGGGATTAGTCGGCGAGTCCGGGTCGGGTAAATCTACGCTTGCCCGCATGATTTTAAGGCTGATTGAGCCAACGGCGGGCGAAATTGTTTATAATGGCATCCAAAATATCCGCAAAGATTGCCAAATTGTTTTCCAGGATCCGCAAACTTCAATCAACCCGAGGATAAAAATTGGAGAAGCCATTGCCGAGCCAATTTTAATCCATAAAATATTGCCCAAAGAAAAAATCTTTCGCCGCGTAGCGGAATTATTGACGCTAGTGGAATTGCCGGTTCGTTATGCCAAAAGGTTTCCGCATGAATTATCCGGCGGGGAGCGGCAGAGAGTGGGGATAGCTCGCGCCTTGGCTTGTGAGCCAGAGTTTCTGATACTGGATGAGCCCGTTTCCGCCCTCGATGTATCAATCCAGGTAGAAGTCCTAAAACTACTAAAAGAAATCCAACAGAAATTAGCTTTGACCTATCTTTTTATCGCCCACGATTTCTCGGTCATTAACTATATGTGCGATCGTGTAGCGGTGATGCATGAAGGAAAGATGGTTGAGATTGGGCAAAAAGAGCAAATCATTACTATGCCGCAAGAACCATATACTCGAAAATTGCTTTCAGCTGTATTATGAGATTTGTTAAAAAGCCCTCACCCGCTAATGTTAAAGCTAGGCACCCTCTCCCAGAGGGAGAGGGTAGGTTGCTAGAAAGATATTTCTTCGAAAGGCCGGTATTAAAAGTAGCTCGAGATCTGCTTGGCAAATATCTTGTGCGCCGCTATCGCGGGAAAGTAACTGCCTATATGATCACCGAAGTTGAGGCCTATGATGGCCCAAAAGACAAGGCCTGCCATGCCAGCCGGGGGAGGACGGAACGTAATAAAGTCATGTTTGGCGAAGCCGGGCATTTTTATGTCTATTTTGTTTATGGGATGCACTGGATGCTAAATATTGTAACTGGAAAACCCGGCTATCCGGCGGCGGTATTAATCCGTGGGGTGGAGGGGGTTAATGGGCCGGCTAGAGTGTGTAAAAAACTGCATATTAATAAGAAATTGAACGGCAAGCTAGCTGCGCATAAATCGGGCCTTTGGTTTGAAGATGGGGGGATAAAAATACCTGCCGAGAAAATCAAACGCACTCCGCGGATTGGGGTGGCTTATGCTAAGGAGTGGGCAATGAAACCATATCGCTTTGTCTTTGATTAAACAACTTGCTTTAATTCACTATTGAGCCCAAGTTTGTTTGTCCATTTATGCAGATATTTTTGATCAATATTATCTTTTTGGATTTCAATAATTCCCCTGGCGTCTTTGAGGTGTTTATCGGACTCAGCCGCTTTATACCATTGCAATTTATTAATGATCATATCTTCTGGTGATAAGATCCAGGGGGTTAATCCTAAAATTTCAAATCGTTTTCTTCTTGAAAAAGATTCTTGAGCGTATTCTTCGTTTTTTAATATCCAAAAATCAATTTTAAATCCGGTTTCCTGGTGGATGATATTAAACATGGTATCATGAATAATAGCGTCGGTTATCCCCTCTTCACTAACATAGTAATCCTTAATAAATGCAGTCATCAGTTCTTTTATGTTGCGATTTCCCGCGATCAGCTGAACGATAATATCCAAGTCATGGGTTGAGCGGGGTTTTCCATAAAAGCTGACCGCAAATCCGCCGGTTAAAGCGTAAGGGATGCTGTATTTGTCTAAAAAGGAAATAATATCAATTACAACATCTTCTTCGGTCATGGGGCAGTCCTTATTCGAATTTGTTCCTGGTATTTTCTCTTGGAAATATGCGGAAATTGGCTGCGAATGCCGTCTTCCATGATTTTGTGAATTAGTCCATTTAATTCTAACGCGCTTTGCAAGCGATCTTTGCCAGATCTGCGCTTGTAAATATCCAACTGTATTTTTTCGCCTTGAGCTGGAAGCATATGCGGTTAATTATATTCGATTAAAATATAATCTGCAACTTCTCCTTGTTTTTACCGATATATGTATGGAATGGATAGAAGAATGAAGAGGGCATAAGAAGGGGAGAAGAGAAAAAAGGGGAGGATCAATGAATCCCGTAAACCGTTTTAAAATTGAAAATTACAATGAGATATTGCAAGAGATCGAAGAGCGCGGACGGATTGAATATCTCCGCGATCTGGAAAATCGGGTCATCCAGGAAATTGTCCACCTGGTCAAACAAGGAACCGACGAAGCCAAAGCTGATTTACAGCGGCTGGAAGCGGCTTTAGATGAGGATTTAAGCTTTAAACCTCGCAACCATTTATTAATTTCTGCCCTAAAAAGAAGCCTCAAGGGAGCACTGGACGCCGCCCGCATTTGCCTCTTTTAGTTGTAACCTCATCCTTTCACGTGTTAAAATGATAGTCCCTTATGGCGGAATATAAGCAAACTTTAAATTTACCTAAAACCGATTTTCCTATCCGGGCAAACCTTAAAAATGTTGAAGAAGAATGTTTGGCGAAGTGGGAAGGGGATGAAATTTATGCAAGAATGAGGGATAGGGAGAGGGATAAGGGGAAGGAAAAGGGGCAATACATCCTGCATGATGGTCCGCCTTATCCTAACGGCGATATCCACCTGGGCCATGCGCTGAATAAAATCCTCAAAGACATTATTATTAAATACAAATCCATGTGCGGCTTTTCTGCTCCCTATGTTCCCGGTTGGGACTGCCATGGTCTGCCGATCGAAACCCAACTAATTAAGGAAATCGGAGATAAAAGGAAAGATCTTTCAATTACCGAATTTCGTCAAAAATGCAAAGAGTATGCACTCAAATATGTTGACCTCCAACGCAAAGAATTCCAACGGCTGGGCGTCTTTGGCGAGTGGGATAAACCTTATTTAACCATTGATCATTCTTATGAAGAAAAAATTGTCGAATTGTTTGGAATATTGGCCGAAAAAGGCTATATCTATCGCGGCTTAAAACCCATCCACTGGTGCCCGCACTGCGAAACAGCCCTCGCAGAGGCGGAAATTGAATATGAAGAGGATAGGTCGCCATCAACTTATGTAAAATTTGAAATCCCAAATCCCAAACCTGCCTGCCGATCAGGCAGGTCCCAAATCCCAAACAAATTTCAAATTCAAAATCCAAATATCCAAACAGCTTTGGAACTGCCGTGGTTCTTTGTGATATGGACGACAACGCCTTGGACCCTTCCTGCTAACGTAGCCATAGCCGCTCATCCGGATTATGAGTATGTATTTTTGGAAGTAGAAAGTAGAACGTTGAACGTTGAACATAGGAGTGAAGTATATATTATTGCCAAAGGACTAGTCGAAGATTTTGTTAAACGAATAGGCATTACGGATTATAAGATCATTGATAAGACCAAGGGAAAAAACCTAGAGGGGATATTGGTTAAACATCCCTTTATTGAGCGTGATTCGCTGCTGGTGCTGGATGAATATGTCACCTTAGAACAAGGAACAGGTTTAGTCCACATTGCTCCCGGACACGGAGAAGAAGATTATAAAGTTGGACTGAAATATAAACTGCCGATTGTCATGCCGGTGGATGAGCGGGGGCATTTTGACCAAACGGTGCCAGATTTTATTGCCGGGAAATATTATGATGCCGCCAATAAATTAATTGTTGAGCGCATGCAGACCGATGGGACCTTGTTAAAATTGGAATTCTTCAAGCACCCGTATCCTCACTGCTGGCGCTGCAAGAAGCCGGTTATTTTCCGCGCTACCGAACAATGGTTTGTGGCAGTTGACCACAACAATATGCGGCAGGAAGCACTCAAGGCCATCGGTGATACCCAGTGGATTCCCAGTTGGGGTGAAAACCGCATCCGCGGGATGATTGATACGCGTCCCGATTGGTGCATTTCACGCCAAAGATCTTGGGGGGTCCCTATTCCGGTTTTTTACTGCAAAAGATGCGGTAAACCATTAATGACCGGCCGATTTAATAAAGCTATCCGTGAATTAGTTCGCGAATCTGGGACGAATGGCTGGTTTGAAAAAGAAGCTGGTGAAATATTGCCAGTTGGTACCAAATGCCCCAATTGCCAGCATGATCAATTTAAAAAAGAAACCGATATTTTGGATGTCTGGTTTGAGTCCGGCTCCTCCCACGCGGCGGTATTGGAAAATAGAGAGGACCTGCGCTGGCCGGCTGACCTATATCTTGAAGGCTCGGACCAGCATCGCGGTTGGTTCCAATCCTCATTATTGATTTCAGTTGGCTACAAAGGCAGGGCACCTTACAATGCGGTTTTAACCCACGGATTTACGGTTGACGACAAGGGCAAAAAAATGAGCAAGTCGCTGGGCAACATTATCAGCCCGCAGGAGGTTATCAAAGAATCCGGGGCCGACATTTTACGCCTGTGGGTGGCGTCTTGCGATTTTCGCAACGACATGGCGGCATCGAAAAACATCTTAATTCAGGTACAGGACGCCTATACGAAAATCAGGAACACTTGCCGGTTTTTGCTAAGCAATCTTTATGACCTACGACTAACGACCAACGACTTACGACTTGCGAACGATTTGCTTGAGATTGATAAATGGATATTGCTTCGACTGCAACGTTTAATCGAGCGCTGCCGAAAGGCGTACGATACCCTTGAATTCCACGTTGTGTATCATTCGCTCTACGATTTTTGCGTAAACGACCTTTCGGCTTTTTACCTGGATATGTCAAAGGATCGCTTGTATTGCGGGGGCAAAGACTCAATTGAGCGGCGTTCGGCCCAGTTTGCTATAAACGAAATATTGCAGGCGCTGATAAAACTAATAGCTCCGATTTTGCCTTTCACGGCCGAAGATATACATAAATATGTAGCCAGTAACCAGTTGCCAGTAACCAGTATTTTTTTACAAAGTATGCCGAAGGTTAATGAGAAGTATTTGGACAAGCAATTAGAAGACAAGTGGGAAAAGGTGATGCTGCTGCGGGAAGAAGTGTATCGGGAAATTGAAAAACTGCGGGCGAAGAAGGAAATTGCTTCATCAACTGAAGCCTTAGTTGAGATTGGGATTAAGGGTCGGGAGTGGATAAAGGAGCTTGAGCCGCTTTTGCCCATGATACTCATTGTTTCCCGGGTGGTCTTGATAGAAAATAACGAGATAATCGTTCGCCATGCTGATGGGCAAAAATGCGAGCGCTGTTGGCTGTGGAGCGAGTCGGTCGGTAAATTTGCTGGCCATCCCGCGCTTTGTGAGCGGTGCTATTCGGTAGTTACCAATTAAGCATTGCAAAAAAAATAATGTTGTTACAATTAGCATGAATAAAGATAAGGCATTGGAGGGATAAATATGGGTAAAAGGTTTTTTTATAGTATTGTCATTATTTTCTGGTTACTGGTTATCGGTTACTGGTTGCTTGCATCCGGCTGCGGCCAAGTCGTAGAAAGTACTACTACTTCTACGACAACCACTACTACAAGCACAACCACCACAACCAGCACAACAACTACCACAACCACCATGTCTAGTACGACCACTACCACTACAACAACTACTGGTACAACGACGACAACCTTAAGATTGGGAAGCGCCAAATATGTTTATACTAACGGCCAGCCTGCCAGTTATGCCCCAGCCGGCTGGCATTTAATTGGTACAAGAACTTTAGGGACCCCAAGCTTTGAGGGGATTATAGGACCGGCAATGGGGCTATGGGCTTTTTGCTATAGCGATACAGCAACCTTTGAAGGGTATCTTTTTAATGGCGATGGTTCATTTGCTGGAACGGCAGAAGGAGATACTAAACAACAACTTTATCTTACCTTTAAAGATTGTTTTTCATTACCAATTAACACCTGGAATTATGATAGTACATCTGCTGCTATAATAATGCGCACCTATCCTGCCTATGCCAGCTGGGAAAGCGGCCTCAATCCCTCTAAAGAAAAATACTATTTTTTTACATTTAGTGCAAATCCTGGCAACCCTTCTTATTCTAAATGGGATTTGACAGTTGATTATAATGCAGGTGAGCAGATGGCAGTGATGATAATTGATGATGCCAGCGGCAACGTATTGACCTTTGAGGTGCAATGATAGATTGAAGATGTCTATATTTATCACGCTTTAATCTTGGCTGATTTCCGTATTCATTTCATGCATGATTGAATTTAGGTAATAAATTTGTTATTATCGTTGCATGTTTACTGCCGAGGTTAAAATCACCCTTAAAAAAACGGTAGCTGATCCGCAAGGATTAACTGTCCAACACGCGCTCGAATCTCTGGGCTTCACGGGGCTTGCCGGGGTCCGAATGGGGAAATTTATTATCCTCCAGCTTAATGCCGAGGATGAGGTGAAGGCGAAGGTGGAGGCAGAAGAAATGTCCCATAAACTGCTGGCTAATCTCATCATTGAAGATTTTTCCATTGAGGTTTATCCCGAGAGTAATCGAGGGGTCAAACAAAGCTGATGAAATTTGGCGTCGTAGTTTTCCCTGGGTCTAATTGTGATCACGACTGTTATGATGTGGTTGCTGATGTACTCAAACAGCCGGTTGAATTTATCTGGCATAAAGAAACGAAATTAAAAGAATTTGACTGCATCATTATCCCCGGCGGCTTTAGTTACGGAGATTACCTGCGCTGCGGCGCCATTGCCCGCTTTTCTCCGATTATGGAGGAAGCGATCAAGTATGCTAATAATGGCGGGTTAGTTATCGGCATCTGTAACGGTTTTCAGGTATTGCTGGAAGCTGGTTTATTGCCAGGAGCGATGATGCGCAATACCAGCCTGCATTTTATTTGCAAATATGTTAAATTGAAAGTTGAAAATACGGATACGCCATTTTCTTCACAGTACAAGAAAGGACAGGTGGTCCGCATTCCTATTGCCCACAATGAAGGCAATTATTATATTGATGAAAAAGGATTAGCCCAGCTCAAGAAGAATAATCAAATTATTTTCCGCTACGTTACTAACCCGAACGGTGCGGTGGACGACATTGCGGGGATCGTAAATACAAATCGTAATGTTTTGGGCATGATGCCGCATCCCGAACGGTCTTCTGAGTTAATCTTGGGTTCCCAGGACGGGGTGGGAATCTTTAAATCGGTGTTGGATTGGCTAGCTACGCGTTAATGACAAATGACCAATGTCAAATGTCAAATGAATGTGTCGCTTCGCGATGATATTATAGGGGAAAATAATGGGTAATGTATTATTTTTGATTTTATCTGCCTTTGTTTTTCCTATTTTTGTTGCTTTTTTAACAACATACTTTGTGAATAGTTTGTGGAAATATCCAATACTTAGGATTGACAACTATAAAATAAAGCAAACCGCAAATAAGCAAATTCCTGTTGAGTTTATTATAAAAAATTTCGGTGATTCTCCTGTTATGGCATATTGGATATTTTGTGAAGGCAAATTGCTAGAGAATGGACATTTTATTGATCGAAGAAGTGGTCTTATTAACCCAACAATAGAATTTCCTTTATTTATTAGTGATAATTCATCCCCGATCGGATTGTTATCAAATATAGAAGAAAAGGAAATTCAAATAATATATTGTGACGGCTTTCCCATTCATCATAATTACTACAAAACAATTCAGAAAATTGAACTTGGCGATTTTGATCGGAATATAGAAAATTGTAAAGTAAATATTGTTGATGAACCAATTGATATTGATATAGCAAAAAGAGTTGGTTTCTGGGAAAAGTCCTCCAGTAAGGATTTTAAAATCATAAATAATGACCAATGACAATGCATTTATATAAAGAGTTAGATAATGCAAATACAAGATAGGACGTTGGAATTTGGGGTTAAGATTCTTAATTTTGCCGATAAATTGCCGAGGACAGTCGCTGGTGGGGTGATAGTTAAACAGTTGATCCGTTCTGGGACGTCAATTGGGGCTAATATGGAGGAGGCGGATGGGGCGGCATCGAAAAAAGATTTTATTAATAAAGTTATCATCTCGCGGAAAGAAGCACGGGAAACAAGATATTGGCTGCAATTAATTAAACAAGCTGACCTGATTCATGGCGAAAGTAATAATCTCGAACTCGAAAAATTGACAAATGAAATATATGAGATTATAAAAATATTAAGCTCTATTATAAATAAAGCTAAAGAAAAAAGCGGCTATCATGATATATAATAAAATGCCGAAGGCATACATTCATTTGTCATTTGGGGTTGATAATGGTTAAACAAGAAGTCTACCAAGCGTTAGGTTTAACCGACGCAGAATATCAAAAGATCGAACAGATTATGGGCCGTGAGCCCAGCTCAACTGAACTTGCCATGTTCTCGGTCGAGTGGTCGGAGCATTGTGGCTATCCCAGGTCACGAAAATATTTAGGACTTTTTCCAAAAGAAGGCAAATACGAAGCACTGATCGGTGAAGATTCGGGTGGCTTTGTGTATGATGGCTTGGCTATTGTCTTCAAGATGGAAAGCCACAACCATCCGTCGCAAGTTGAGCCCAAACAAGGTGCAGCCACCGGGGTTGGAGGGATTATCCGCGATATCTTTACGGCAGGAGCACGACCGATTGCTTCACTTGATTCGCTCCGTTTTGGCCCCCTTTCCGAACCTTACAATCGTTTTTTGCTAAAAGGAGTGGTTGACGGTATCGCATTCTATGGCAACTGCCTTGGTGTCCCAACTGTAGGCGGAGAAATTTATTTTGATGAATCCTATAGTGGAAATTGTCTGGTCAACGCTATGAGCATCGGCATTTGTAAAAAAGAGGAGTTGGCACGCGCCCGTGCAGGAGGAGTTGGCAATCCGATTATGTACGTTGGTTCCAGTACCGGTAAAGATGGGATTGGCGGCTGTTCTGTATTGGCTTCCCATGAATTTGGGGAAGGGGAGGAAAAGAGGCCAACTGTCCAAATTGGCGATCCCTTTACCGAAAAGTGTTTAATTGAAGCAACGCTCGAAGCTTTGCAAACCGGCTATTGTGTCGGGATTAAGGATATGGGGGCAGCGGGACTAACCTGTTCCTCAGCCGAAATGGCGCATGCCGGCGGGGTGGGGATGGAAATAGATCTTAGCAAAGTTCCATTGCGTGAAGAAGGCATGGAAGCTTACGAAATTATGATGTCCGAATCGCAAGAGCGGATGCTGGTTTGCGTGCAAAAAGGCAAAGAAGAGGAGATCGGCAAAATCTTTGAAAAATGGGATCTGCACGGGGTAGTGATTGGTTATGTGACGGAAAACAATAAATTGAAAGTTAATTATGAAGGCAAAGTGGTAGCTGAAATTGATACCGAAGCTTTAGCAAAAGCTCCATTGTATGAAATGCCGGCCGAAAAACCAAATAATCTGGATGAGATTAATAAATTAGATTTAAATTCGATTGCTGAACCAAAAGATTATAACGAGATTTTATTAAAACTACTCGCTTCACCCACAATTGCCAGCAAAGAGTGGGTATATTCTCAATATGATCATATGGTGCAGACTAATACTGTGGTCTTGCCAGGATCCGACGCTTCGGTTTTGAGAATTAAAGGCAAGAAGTGGGGGTTGGCGGCGACTTCAGATTGTAACAGTCGCTATTGCTTTCTAAATCCTTATCGCGGGGCGCAGATTGCGGTGGCAGAAGCGGCCAGAAATCTGGTGTGCAGCGGAGCCGATCCGACGGCGGTCACTGATTGTCTCAACTTTGGCAATCCTGAAAAGCCCGATCGTTTTTGGTATTTCAAAAACTGTGTGCAAGGGATTGCCGATGCCTGCCGCGAATTTAATATTGCGGTAATATCCGGGAATGTTTCTCTCTACAACGAAAGTCCCAAAGGGCCGATTAATCCAACCCCAACCATTGGAATGGTGGGGATATTGCCTGATCTTAACAAGCATTGTACTCAATATTTTAAAAATAAAGGCGATGTGATTATTCTCCTTGGCGAAACTAAGAATGAATTAGGCGGCAGTGAGTATTTGAAAGTGATCCATAATAAAGTAGCGGGTGATTGTCCCGAGCTCGATTTAACCAGAGAAAAGGCCGTTCAAAAAGTAGTTTACGCAGCCATTCAGCAGGGCTTGCTGAGTTCCGCCCACGATTGTTCGGAGGGAGGATTAGCCGTTGCTTTAGCGGAATGCTGCATTTCAAATAAAAATATAAATCTTGGTGCGAGTTTGTCGTTAGTCGTTAGTTGTCAGTTGTTAGTTAGAAAAGATTCACTCCTTTTCGGTGAAACGCAATCAAGAGTAATTGTTTCCTGCGATAAGTCGAAGGCGGCTGAAATTGAAAAGTTGGCCAAAGAAAACGGTGTTCCTTGTGAGCAAATTGGCGTAGTCGGTGGGCGGGAATTAGGAATTGATGGATTGGTTGATCTTTCGCTTTGCAAGCTGGAAGACGCATGGCGGAGAGCGATTGAAAAGATGCTAGTATAATTATGGCAAGTATCAGGGCAAAATGATGGGATAATTGTATCAAATAATGAAGCGATTAAGCGGGCTAATCGCTTCAGAGAAAATAAATTGACTAGGGCTATTAATCGTTTAAGCGCTTTGGATTACCGCGTAATTTTCCAAAATAATCTTTTTAAATTTATCCGAAATGCGGTTCCAATCAAGCAAATCTACCCGAAAGGGGAGGTTTGAGGATTCAAACGCTTCTTTTGCCCCAACCATTTTTCTACGTTCAATCTTTTCTTTTCCAACAACCACCAAATCTAAATCGGAATATTTCTTTATCTTGTCAGTTAGGCGTGAGCCAAAAGCGCGGACTTCAATATTTGAAAGGTATTTTCTTAGTATTTCTTTTATTGTCGTCAGATGATTTTCGGGAACATTAAGCATTGTGTTTTTTTAAATTGGCCAGCAATATTTCTGCCTCTTTTAGAAATGATTTTGCGGACTCAAAAACTTCTTCAGCTGTTTCCTTGTCATAAATATGGGCGGTTTCATTGCGTTGGTCGTGGTAATCCATCCATGTTTCTACATTGTTAATAAGCTGGTGTTCTGCTGCTAGCCGAAATAATTCACGGCGGTTGAGGCCGTCTACATACATTCCGCCTAAGTTGTTTTCCAGCCAACGCTTCATAAATTTCCAACAAAGCTCATAGGTGAATTCAAAATTCTGGATAACGCCGGCTCGGATAGTATCTTTGATATCCTCGCCCATTTTCTTGATTTGTTCGTTGGAGCAGGCAACATCCAAAGCTGTTTTTAAAGAGGCAAGGGCCTTTTCCAAACTAGACAAGTCTAACATTGAGTTTATTTTAGCATGTTAAATAAAAATACGCTAGGAGCAGCCATCCGTTAGCGCCTAAAAAGGATTTTTGCTATAATGTCTTTTAATGAACCGCATAATTCAAAAAAACAAAATTAACGAAAATATTTTCCGCATTGTAATTGATGCTCCTCACATTGCACGAGCGGCCAAACCCGGCCAATTCGTAGTTGTGGTCCCCACTGAAAAAGCGGAAAGAATTCCCTTAACCATTGCCGATTTTGACCGCGAAAAAGGCACCATTACCATCATCTTCCAAATCGTGGGCGCTACCACCAAAGTTCTAGATTCTATTCCTGCCGGCGGTGAAATCGCCCATTTGTTGGGACCGCTTGGCACCCCATCTCACATCGAAAACTACGGGACAGTAGTGGTAATTGGGGGAGGAGTGGGAATTGCTGAAATTTACCCTGCTGTGAAAGCTTTGAAAGCGATTGGGAATGAAGTTATAACAGTTATTGGAGCGAGAAATAGGGATTTATTAATATTTCAAAATGAGTTGTCAGTTGTTAGTTGTCAGTTGTTAGTTACTACAGATGATGGCTCTGCCGGTCGCAAAGGCTTTGTCTCGGACGAGCTAAAAGATATCATTGCTTCCGGTAAAAAAATCGATCTAGTTCTTGCGGTTGGCCCCGTTCCTATGATGCGGGTTTGTTGTGAGGTTACTAAACCACACGGAATAAAAACAGTTGTTTCCCTTAATCCAATTATGTTAGATGCCACCGGCATGTGCGGAGCTTGCCGGGTGCAAGTCGGCGGTAAAACCAAATTTGCCTGTGTTGACGGGCCCGAGTTTGATGGACATCAGGTAGATTTTGCTGATTTGGTGGCGCGGCTTAAACCCTTCAAAGATATGGAAAAACGCGCGCTCGATCATGTTTGTCGCTTATTGGGTGGAAAATAATGGCGGAGAAAAAAATTAGATTACACATGGCGGAACGGTCGGTGGAGGAACGCGTAAAAGATTTTAATGAAGTTCCGCAAGGTTATACTCCCGAACAAGCGATTGAAGAAGCCAAGCGTTGTATTCAATGCAAAAATCCCCTTTGCATTAAAGGCTGTCCGGTAGAAGTAAATATCCCGGTTTTTATCAAACTCGTGGCAGAAGGTAAATTCGCCGAAGCGGCCGAGAAGATCAAAGAAACCAATGCTCTCCCTGCCATTTGCGGCCGGGTTTGCCCCCAGGAAGAACAATGCGAGAAAGAATGTATTTTGGGGAAACGAGGTGAATCGATCGCGATTGGGAATTTGGAACGTTTCGTTGCAGATTGGGCTAGGAAAAAGCCCTCACCCGCTGGCCATAAAGCTACCCTCCTCTCTCAGAGGGAGAGGGTAGCGATTGTTGGCTCGGGTCCGGCTGGATTAACCTGTGCAGGTGATTTGGCGCGCATGGGCTACCAAGTTACCATCTTCGAGTCCCTGCATGTTACTGGCGGTGTTCTGACCTATGGGATCCCTGAATTTCGCTTGCCTAAAGCCATTGTCAATTTGGAAATTGAGTATGTGAAAAGTTTGGGAGTCGAAATAAAAACCGATATGCTGGTGGGCAATGTTTACACTATCCAGGAATTATTAAAAGAGTATAAAGCCGTTTTTATTGGATCGGGAGCGGGGTTGCCCAAGTTTATGAATATTCCGGGGGAGAATTTGGATGGCGTCTATTCGGCCAATGAGTATCTATTTCGTATTAACATGATGAAGGCCTGGCAATTCCCGGAATATTTAACTCCGATTAAAATCGGCAAGCGGGTAGCGGTAGTGGGAGGGGGGAATGTAGCGATGGATTCTGCGCGCGTTTCCCTGCGCATGGGCGCTGAAGAGGTCTATATCTTTTATCGCCGGACGCAGGAAGAAATGCCGGCCAGGATTGAAGAAATCAAGCGGGCAATTGAAGAAGGCATCATCTTTAAAATTTTAACTTTGCCGGTAAAATATCATGCCAATGCCAGCGGCTGGGTGTCGGAAGCCGAATGCCGGCAAATGGAGCTGGGCGAACCCGACGCTTCGGGGCGGCGAAGACCGGTGGAAATTCCCAATTCAGATTTCAGAATTCAAATTGATACGGTGGTGGTGGCGATTGGCAACTTGCCCAATCCGCTGATTCCCCAAAATACTCCCGCGCTTAAAACGGAAAAGTGGGGCGGGGTCATTATTACTGAAGAAGGATTAACCTCTATTCCCGGCGTCTATGCGGGCGGGGACATTGTACGCGGGGCGGCCACGGTTATTTCGGCCATGGGGGACGGCAAACGGGCGGCAAAGGCGATTGCGGCTTTACTAGATTGAAACAGTGCTAAAAACTTCTGATTTTGATTATCAATTTCCTGAAAATATGATTGCAAGCCATCCCGCTGATAAACGCGACCATTCTCGGCTTATGGTGCTCAACCGGACCAAACAAACGATTGAGCATTGCATTTTTTACCAAATTATTGACTATCTACAGCCCGGCGACCTTTTAGTTTTAAATGATACTAAGGTCATACCGGCTAATTTAGTGGGGAGAGAGGAGATTAGGGGCGCAAAGGTTGAAGTGTTGTTGTGCAAACAGATGCCAGATACCAGATGCCGGATACCGGATACCGGATGTCAGAAATGGGAATGTCTGGTAAAGCCAGGGAAACGCTTAAGCATTAGCTCCAAGGTTATTTTCGGTGATGGAGAACTGGTTGGAACAGTACTGGATAAAACGGCCAGCGGCGAACAAATCATTCAGTTCGAGTCAAAAGGTGATTTTTGGGAGGCATTGCATAAACTTGGTGAAGTGCCGCTGCCGCCGTACATAAAAAAGAAAGTTGAACGTGGAACGTTGAGCGTAGGGAATAGGTACCAGACGGTTTATGCGGAGAAGGAAGGCGCTGCAGCAGCTCCGACAGCTGGACTGCACTTTACAATCGAGCTGCTAGAAAAGATTAAAAACAAAGGCATTCAAATTGCTTATGTTACGCTTCATACAGGGTTAGCGACATTTAAGCCGGTGTATGCCGAGAGGGTTGAAGATCATGAAATGTATTCAGAATACTTCGAAGTTCCGCCAGATACTATCGCAGCAGTAAAAGTGGCAAAACGAGTAATTGCGGTAGGGACGACAAGCGTGCGAGCGTTAGAGTCTTTGGAATTTAACACGAAGACACGAAGACACGAAGTGGGAATAAAGGGGAAGACAAATATTTTCATTTATCCCGGGTATAAATTTAAAGTTGTTGATGCAATAATAACTAACTTTCATTGGCCAAAATCAACTTTAATCATGCTCGTATCCGCTTTTGCCGGCAGGGATTTTATCTTCCGCGCTTATGAGGAAGCAATCCGTGAGCAATATCGCTTTTTTTCCTTTGGGGATGTGATGTTGGTCGTATGATATAATCGTCTATGCCCTTCAAGTTTGAAGTCATCAAAAAATCCCAAAAATCAAAGGCCAGGGTTGGGAAGATTTACACCGACCGCGGAGTTATAAATACCCCCGTTTTTATGCCGGTAGGGACGCTGGCAACGGTAAAAACCATGTCGCCGCGCGATCTCCACGAAATTAACTCCGAAATTATTTTAGCAAACACCTATCATCTTAACCTGCGGCCCGGGCCGGAATTAATCCAGCAAGCCGGCGGATTACATCAGTTTATGGGCTGGAATAAACCCATTTTGACCGACTCCGGCGGCTTCCAGGTCTTCTCATTGGCCCATATGCGTAAAATTTCTGACGAAGGGGTTGAATTTACTTCCCATATTGACGGGAAGAAACATTTTTTGACCCCGCAAAAAGTACTTGAAATTCAAGCGGCGCTTGGCTCTGATATTATGATGCCGCTCGACGAATGCGTGCCGCACCCTTGCGGTAAAAAACAGGCGAGAGAAGCGGTGGAGAGGACGACAAGGTGGGCCAAGGAATCACCAACGGCTCTGTTTGGAATAGTCCAAGGAAGTACATTTGAAGATTTACGCAAGCAGTCGGCGGAAGAGATTGTGAAGATTGGATTTCCCGGATATGCCATTGGGGGATTGTCGGTGGGCGAGCCGCAAGAAGAAATGTTTGCTATACTGGAGGTGTTATCTGACATCCTGCCGGAAGATGCGCCGCATTATTTGATGGGGGTTGGCTTTCCCGCTGATATCTTGGGAGCAGTACAGCGGGGCATTGATATGTTTGATTGTGTTATACCAACACGTCTTGCCCGCCATGGGGCATTTTTAACTTATGCAGGCAATGTTAATATCCGCCATGCCTGCTTTGAAAAAGATTTTACGCCCATTGATCCAGATTGCGATTGTTATGCTTGCCAAAATTTCACCAAATCCTATATCCGCCATCTCTTTTGGGCAAGGGAAATCTTAGCAATGCATCTTTTAACTATCCACAATTTACGTTTTTACATGCGCATGATGGAAAAAATCAGGCAGAAAATTCTAGATGAATAATTATTATTTTTTCTGCTATAATTAACCCTGACAAATGAGATATAAATTATTTGGTGCTTTTTTGCTGCTGCTGATATCTTCGAGCTTAGTTTTTTCCGAAATGAAATTCCCCGAGCCATCCGGTTATGTTAATGATTATGCGAGTTTATTATCCTCTGGCGAAAGACAGCAATTAAATGCCCTGGCCCTTTCCTTAGAACAAAAAACCAGCGCTGAATTGGCGATTGCCATTGTCCAAACCGTCAGCCCTTACGATATTGACCTTTATGCTGTCAAGCTTTTTGAAAAGTGGAAAATCGGCAAAAAAAGCAAAGATAACGGTGTTTTGATCCTTTTGGTTTTGCAGGAAAGAAAAATACGCATCGAAGTCGGTTATGGATTAGAAGGTGCTCTTCCCGACGCTCTGTGCGGTCAAATACTGGATGCTTACGCTATTCCCAATTTTAAGGCCGGACAATACGGGAAAGGATTGATCGAAACCGCCCAAGCCGTTAGTCGGGCCATTTTTGGGGACAGCCGTGTAGTTGCGCCGGGTAAAAAGTTAACTTCAGAAGGCGGCCTTGGAAGTTATTTTTTGTACATTATTATAGCTTTAATTATTCTAGGCATAATATTTCGTAAAGGCGGTTCCATTTTTATGGGAGTAATTGGGGCCATTTGGGGAGCGTCGGAGGGGGGAGTGGTTGGCGCCATAACGGGTGCTTTGATCGGCTTTGTCTTTGGTTTCTGGGGTTGGCAGTTTA
>JASEHX010000006.1:0-11803 GCA_030018645.1 Candidatus Margulisiibacteriota bacterium
ATTGTACCAGTTTTCCTATCTTAACCAGTGGTCCAGTTTTTGGGGTCAATTATATATATTTTATCTTTTCAGTTTCAAAATAAGCTTTCAAAGCTCTTTGATAATGTCGTTCCTTATATCCAAATCCGAGTTCATTGTGAACTTTGAACAAAATCCCCATTATTCTGTAACTTAGATCAGGATAAATTAAATCAGCCATGACGCCTAACTTATTAGCAACTTTATTACCAGGCTATCTCTAATACACTAATATGGTCGAATCCCTAATATCTTTACCCTAATGCACGAATGTGGGACGAATATTATTTGCTATTCTAAAGCCATATATTGGAGTATTAGTGTTGAATATTGGAGCATTCGTGCAAAACGTAGCTTTAACCTCCTATTCGAGCGGGTGTCGATTTTTCGTCATCAATGGTGTCGAAATTTAGAGTATTCGAGTAGTTTATTAGAGCATTCGATCAAAAATGGTGTGTTGATCCATTAGAGATGAAGTCTAAATCTTGTTGTATATACCGAGGATATCGTTTACATATTGGGCGGTGTGGGTTTTAACCCCCTTATTGCGTTCAACCGCATTGGGGCCTTCAAAATAACCGGAAATGGCCATAGCTATCTGGTCATTATACTTGGCAAAGCGGTCCAGCAGGTATTTTAAGTATTTAGTCGTTCCCATCGTATTTTCATCAATATCATAAGGGTTTTCTACTTTTAGTCCTTTACAAGTAGATGGAAGCAGTTGCCCAAGGCCAATGGCACCACTGCTGGAAACCGCATTAGGATTAAAGCGTGATTCCCGAGCCATAAGGGCAGTCGTCAATTTAGGATTAACCCCGTATTCAATAGCATATTTAATAATGCTGTCGGAGATTTGCTCGGCTTCTTCTTCACTGCGGTACTTGAGAATATAATGTTTGATGGCTAAATGATCGTTATTCTTTTCGACTTCAAACGAGGTTACATGGGGGACAACCGGTGCAATCGCTTCAATCGAAACAAAACCTTCGTCATATATATTAGCGGTTGGCTGGTGATAGCCCCTATTCCCACCCAAACTGGAGAAGATGACAATGACAAAAACTAAAATAATTAAACCAGCTGAGGCATCCATGCAGATTTATTTTAACACTTTTTCTTTATCTTGCGCAGTAACTTGCCGGCGGGAGAGGTCAACGCGGCCTTGCTCGTCTACTTTAATGACTTTAACAATCACTTCATCGCCAATATTCAACTCATCCTCAACTTTTGCAATGCGGCGGGGGGCAATTTCGGAGATATGTACCAATCCTTCTTTGCCGGGCAAGATTTCCACAAACGCACCAAACGGCAAGATGCGAGTAACTTCACCTTTATAAATTTCGCCAACCTTGGCTTCCTTAGTCAAATCTTCAATAATCTTAATTGCCCTTTTGCCGCCTTCGGGATCAACTGCCGTTACCAGCACGCGGCCGTCGTCTTCAATGTCAATTTGCGCGCCGGTTTCTTCAACTATACTCTTGATCATTTTGCCGCCGGGACCAATGACCATACCAATTTTGGCTGGATCAATTTGCAAAGTTAAAACGCGCGGAGCGTATTGTGAAAGTTCGGCTCTGGGTTTATCAATGGCCGCTTCAATTTTATCTAAAATGGTCATCCGGGCCGATTTGGCCTGCGCCAGTGCTTTTTCAATTACCTCAAAAGACAAGCCGGCAATCTTTATATCCACTTGGACAGCTGTTATTCCCTTGCGTGTCCCGGCTACCTTGAAATCCATATCGCCCAGGTGATCTTCAATTCCCTGGATATCGGTAATCAATACCTCTTTATCTTTGCCAGTAATAAGTCCAATGGAAATACCCGCCACCGGAGCTTTAATTTTTACCCCGGCATCCATTAACGCCAACGTACTAGCACAAGTAGAGGCCATGGAAGTAGAACCGTTAGATCCTAAAACTTCAGATACTAAGCGGAGCGTATAAGGAAATTCTTCTTCGGAAGGGACAACCGGCACTAGGGCTTTTTCCGCCAAAGCTCCGTGGCCAATTTCACGCCTGCCTGGCCCACGGGAGGGCCGCACTTCCCCCACCGAATAGGCCGGAAAATTATAATGGTGCATGTAGCGCTTGGTTTCTTCGGGGCTAATGCCGTCTAATTTTTGCACTTCGCCTAAAGCACCGAGTGTCGCAACCGTTAATACTTGTGTCTGCCCGCGGCTGAAAACGGCCGAACCGTGCGCGCGAGGGAGGATGCCAACTTCACAACTCAATGGTCGAATGTCACTAAATCCGCGCCCATCCGGCCTTTTGCCTTCATTTAAGATCATTCCGCGGACAATTTCAGCTTCGAGATCGTCGATGACATTCATAATATCTGCCGGGCTGGCGGCAATGATTTTCTTCAGCTCTTCGTTCGATCCGTCATCAATGGCCTTTTTTATTTCTTCCTTGATGTGGGATAATTCTTCGTGTTGTTTATCATAATCAGATATTTTCATGGCAGAGCGGATTTTTTCTAGAGCTGTCTTGCGCGCAAATTGATTGACTTTTTCGTGCGGAACGTAGGCAACATATTCTTTTTTGGCAGCTCCTACTTTGGCCGCCAAATCTTTTTGCAGTTTGATGACGTCTTTTATTTTTTTATGGGCCAGTTTTATTCCTTCAAAAACATCTTCTTCGGAAACTTCCTCGGAGCCGCATTCGAGCATTAAAATAGCTTTTTCACTGCCAGCCACCACTAGATCCATTTCTGATTTTTGCATCTGTTCAGTGGCAGGATCAACTACAAATTTACCGTCAATTTTCCCCACTCTGGCGGCCGCAATTGGATAAGGGAATGGGATATCGGAAATTGCCAGCGCCGCCGAAGCGCCGTTAATTGCCAGAATATCGGGCTGGGTCTCAACGTCAACTGAAAGCGGCGTTACCACAATTTGGACATCATTGCGGTAACCTTTGGGAAAGAGCGGGCGGATGGGACGATCAATTTTACGTGCTGTTAAGACGGCTGTTTCGGTAGCTTTTCCTTCGCGCTTAAAAAATCCGCCGGGGATCCTGCCGACAGCATATAATTTTTCTTCATAATCAACCAGTAAAGGGAAAAAATCAATTCCTGGCCGCGGAGTCTCGGCGGCAACCGCAGTGGCTAAAAGGAGAGTGTCTCCCTGGCGAATTACCACCGATCCATTGGCTTCTTTGGCTAACTTTCCGGTTTCGAGCGAGAGGAGATTGCCTTCACCGAGGTCTAATTCAACTTTGTGCATCATTTATCGCAGTCCTAAACCCGCCAATACCCTTTCATATCTCTTCATGTCTTCACTTTGGAGATAATTAAGGAGTCGTTTGCGCTGGCTGACCAGCATGATCAGCCCGCGGCGGCTGTGGTTATCCTTAGTATTGTCCTTTAAATGATTCACCAACTGGGTAATCCGTTCGGTAATGAGGGCAATTTGTACCTCCGGGGAGCCAGTATCTGATCCTGCACGGCCAAACTTTTCAACAAACTCTTTCTTTTTCTCTTTGGTTAACGCCATTTCACTTTTATTATAGCACATTGCTTAATAAAAACAAAACATTTTTTTATCCCTCACCCACTTACCCTGAATCTGGGCACCCTCTCCCAGAGGGAGAGGGTAGTTTTACTAAAAAGCAAAGTTACCTTCTCCCCCTGGGAGAAGGTGAGAGTTTTTAGGATAAACGGATGAGGGATACGATATCCTTCCTAATCTGCTTTTTTAATTCTTCAACATCCGCGAATTGTTTTTCGTCCCGCAGGCGGGCAACAAGCTGGACTTTTAATCTTTTTCCCCTTATATTGCCCTTAAATCGGGGGATATGCACCTCTACCAAAGTGCTGCCAGCGCTAAAAGTAGGCCTAGCGCCGATATTAACCGCGCACTTTTTCCCGTTAACTATACCTGCATAAACTCCGTGCGCCGGAACAAGTTTTTCGGCAGTAACTTGCAAATTAGCGGTGGGAAACCCAAGCTTTGTCCCCCTCCCCGCCCCTTTAACCACCTTTCCCGCTATCATGTATGGATGTCCTAACAAACTTACCGCCTTTGCAAAATCACCCGTACTGATTAAATTTCTGATCTGGCGCGATTTCACGGCTTCATTTTTAACTTTAACCGCTGGAACAACCGAAACTGCAAAACCATATTTTTCTCCCAGCTTTTTCAGGTCTTTTATAGCGCCTTTGCGGCCTTGGCCAAAAGCATAGTCATAGCCAACAAATACTCTCCTAACTCCCAGTCTCCCAACTAAGTACTTATCTACAAATTCAGCCGAAGACATTTTACGAGTATGTTCGGTAAACCTAATCACCACCACCCCATCCACCCCAAGCTGTTTAAATAATTCTTCCCTTTCTTTTAAGGTAGTCAATAAGCGCAGTCCGCGTTCCGGCGCCACCAAATGCTGGGGGTGGGGATCAAAGGTCATGACAATCGAAGGAACCCGCTGTTTTTTGGCAAACTTAACCGCCCGGTTAATCACTTTCCGATGGCCAAGATGCACGCCGTCAAAAGTACCTAGCGCAACTACACAGCCCTTTAAACTTTTTCTTTTCGGATGAAGGATAATCCTCAATGGACAAATGCTCCCCTGACCCACAATGTCACCGTTTTGATGTATTCGGCTCCGGGGAAAAATAACAGCTGGGATAAAATAAGCGTTCCAGCCACTCTTCCTAAGACGATATAAAACACAACCGTGCGCACATCTCCCTCTGGCCGTTTGCCCCTCGCCGCCTGGTCAGTAATATGGGCGGCAATCGGATCAACCATCAAAGTAAATAAGATCGTCGCCAAGCCGTTAACGATCCCCGAAAGCTGGGTGGCAGTTACACGGTAGGTGGGAACGAGCGCTCCCGCCATCAATGAACAGAGAACTCCAATGGCATAAATTGAAACCATGATCAAATTTAACCAAAGAAAGGTTCGCGGTATGCCTTTTAATGATAGGCCTTTGAATGAGCCAGCCGAAGGCAGTCGAAAATCAGATAAGATTTTAACCAAGTTGCGGGGATAAAAGCCCATGGCAATTAAACGCGGCACCGAACCAACTTCGTCAAATTTCTTGATTGCGCGGGTAAAGACCCTAACCGCAAAGGGGGTCATAATTGCTCCAATTAAGTTCCCTACAAAAGCGGCAAAGATTACCAGTCGGAAATTAACCCATAAGATATTAACATCGTTGCGCAAGATGGCAGTATCAACCATGCCGCCTAGCAAAGGGGCCTGCAGCATATTGGACATGCGGGAGATTAATAGCGAAGCATTAACAAAAGAAAGTGAAAGCGCCAGTTGCCTGGTCCTGACGCCGGTTAAACGCATGGATGAGGCCAGCGTTTCGGTAAAATGGATAAGGGTGGTAAAGAAGCAAACAACAATAAGCGGGTTCATAGAGATACTATTCTAACCCCTTTGCCCTAAGCTGACAACTGTCACACACGCCACACGGTTTTTTGTCGCCCAGATAGCAGGACCAAGTACGATCAATGGGAACGTTTAATTTTTTTGCCAATTTAACTATTTCAGCTTTGGAGAGTTTTATCAGCGGAGCAATGATCTTAATGGCTCTAACCTTCGTCCCCTCATAAGCTGCCTTTTGAAAAGCACGAAAATAAGATGGCCGGCAGTCGGGATAGCCGCTGTAATCAATTGCATTAGCACCGATAAAAATGGCTTCTGCTCCTTCCACTTCAGCATAAGACAGAGCGAAACTTAAAAAGATAGTATTGCGGGCAGAAACATAAGTAGATGGAATACCAGCAGACATTTTTTTAACTGAACGCTTAGTCGGTACTTTCATTTGCTTATCGAGGAGAGAACTGCCTTTCCAGGGAAGGTTAATTTTAATTATGTGGTAATGAACTTTTAATTCTTTGGCAATCGCCACAGCGTGACGGATTTCCTTGCGATGGCGCTGGTTATAATCAAATATCAGGGCCGAACATTTATAGCTTTTGGAAAGTGCGTAATATAATGTAGTCGTTGAATCTAATCCGCCGGAGAGGAGAATAATGGCTTTTTTCATAAACAGAAACACTTATTTACGAACTCGGTAACCATTTTCCTCCAAGATAATCAGGCTCTTTGAAATATCAACCTCATCGATTTTTTGGACAAAATTAACTAACAGATCAATAATTTTCTTCCGCTTTGGATATAATAAACGTATTGCTATAATGCCGAAATGAGTTTTAGGAGGATAGGTAAGAATATTAGAAAAATCAAGATCTAAAGTCACAAGGATTCTCTTTTCTTTTTGAGCAAAAGCCATGATCTGGCTGTCATCCTTACCGCTCATTTTGACAGAACAAACATGAAGCGCATCGCAGCCGCATTGCTGTAGAACGGCTTCGGCTTCAATTGGAATGTTTTCATCAAGCAGTAATTTCATCTAGGCAGTTCCGAAGGCAAGTTTTAGCGGAGCCGCTTCTTCTTTCACTGTTTCTGCGGCATATTCAATAGCAGCTTGAATATCTTGTTTTTTTAACGTTGGATAAGAACCTAAAATGTCATCAATTTTCTCTCCAGCCGCCAGCATTTCTAAAATAAGGTAAACTGGAATTCTAGTTCCTTTAATACAAGCCTTGCCATGCATTATTTGGGGATTTATCGTAATCCTTCTTTGAAATATCATCGCTTTCCCTCCATAGAATATTATACACTAAACCTTAATGATTTGCCCTCGTTCAGCCCCCACGGATATCATGCTAACTTTAGTCTCCGCGATTTCAGCCAGTTTATCCAAATATTTCTTAGCATTGGAAGGCAGTTCCTGGTAATTGGTGATCTTAGAAGTATCTTCTTTCCAGCCCGGCGCTTCTTCATATACCGGTTTACATAATGCTAACCGGTTAATATCTGTCGGGAAATCAGTAATCTTGGAACCCTTATATTCATAGGCCGTACAAATGTTGATCTTATCTAACCCATCCAGCACATCGAGTTTGGTTACGGCCAATTGGGATAAGCTGTTGATGCGAGCTGAAAATTTCATGACCACCCCATCAAACCAGCCGCAGCGCCGCGGGCGGCCGGTAGTGGCGCCGTATTCCCCGCCTTTTTCCCGCAAATCATCCCCCAATTTTCCTTCAATTTCAGTGGGGAAAGGCCCGCTGCCGACGCGGGTGATATAGGCCTTGACCACGCCGATCACTTCATCAATGTCTTTAGGTCCAACTCCTGCCCCAACACAAGCGCCTCCCGAAACTGGGTTGGAACTGGTAACAAAAGGATATGTCCCTTGGTCAACATCCAGCATGGTTCCTTGGGCGCCTTCCAGTAAAACGTTCTTCTTCTTGGCAATGGCTTGATGCACCAGGGCAGTTGATTCTTCCACCACATATTTTTTAATCGCGTGGGCATATCCCAGATATTCGTTTAATAATTGTTCTAGATTAACTTTTTTATCAAAAGCATAAAACTTTTCCAGTAAAAACGATTTTTCTTCAATATTCCATTCTAGTTTTTCCCGCACTAATTTTTCATTGTAAAGATCAGAAATACGAATCCCGCGGCGGTTGAATTTATCAACATAGCACGGGCCAATTCCTCGGCAGGTTGTACCAATCCGGCCAGCTTCTCTTTTCTTTTCTTGAGCTTGGTCTAAATAGCGGTGATAGGGAAAAATAACGTGGGCTTGGGAAGAGATGCGCAAATTATCGGCTGAATAGCCTTTAGCCTGCAGAGTTTCAATTTCCTGGACTAAAACGGCTGGATCAATCACAACTCCATTGCCGATGACGCACAAAACATTGGAAAAGAAAATCCCGGAAGGGATAAGGTGAAGCTTGAAGATCTCATTTTTAATGACAACCGTATGGCCGGCATTGTTGCCGCCTTGGTAGCGGACCACCAGATCCATATCGCGGGATAGAAGATCAGTAATCTTCCCTTTCCCTTCATCTCCCCACTGCGTGCCGACAATTACAGTAACTGCCATTGATTTAAATACTCCTTATGTGAATTTCTTTTAGTTGCTGCGGGTCAGCAACATCCGGCGCCCCGGTTAGCGGGCACAAAGCTGATTGGGTTTTGGGGAAAGCGATGACATCACGGATAGACCCCATGCCTGCCAACAGCATTACCAAACGGTCAATTCCCAGCGCAATCCCGCCATGCGGCGGAGCGCCGTATTCAAAGGCCTCAACTAAAAAGCCAAAGCGGCGCTGGGTTTCTTCGTGCGATAAACCAAGGATTTTAAAGATTTTTGATTGGATGTCCGGCCGGTGGATCCTAATTGAACCTCCGCCGATTTCATTGCCGTTTAAAACAAAATCATAGGCCTGGGCTTTAATCAACCCAGGGTCTTTAGCAAACCTTTCTTCAATATCGCCCCAACTGCCGTGCGGCGCAGTAAATGGGTGGTGATTAGACACCCAGCGGTTTTCGGTTTCGCTGTACTCAAATAACGGAAAATCAGTTACCCATAGGAAATTAAATACATTCGGATCAATTAAATTAAGTTTTTTGCCCAGTTCCAGCCGCAAAGCTCCCAATACCTGATTAGCCGCCTTCAATTTATCGGCCACAAAAATTAAGGTATCGCCCGTTTCCCCTTGCATTTGTTTTACAATTGCATCCACTTGTTCGGGTTTAAAGAATTTAGTGATGGGCGACTTTAAGCCATCAGCGGTTATAGCAATCCAGGCCAAACCTTTGGCACCCAATTGTTTAGCCGAGTCTTCTAATTTGTCCATATCAGCACGGGAAAAAGAGGCAGCCCCTTTTACATTAATACCCTTTACTACCCCACCCTTTTCCACCGTTTCCCTAAAAACTTTAAAATCCACCGTCTTAACTAATTCGCTAATATCATCTAATTCGAGGCCAAAGCGCGTATCGGGCTTATCTGAACCGTAGCGCCGCATAGCTTCTTCCCAACTTAATTTGGAGAATGGTGTTTTGATTTTGGGCAGATGTTTACCGCGATATTGGTCAATATCTTTTTCTAATTCAACCATGGTATGGGCCATAATTTTTTCAATCGTTTCAATCACGTCTTTTTCGGTGCAAAACGACATTTCAATATCGGCTTGGGTAAATTCGGGCTGGCGGTCGGCCCGCAAGTCTTCGTCACGGAAACAACGGACGATTTGATAGTACTTTTCCATCCCCGCTACCATCAGTAACTGCTTAAATAACTGGGGAGATTGAGGCAAAGCATAAAATTTGCCTGGGTTTAACCGGCTGGGCACCAAAAAGTCCCTTGCCCCTTCGGGGGTTGATTTGGTTAAAAATGGGGTCTCAATTTCTAAAAACCCTTCTTTGTCCAGGCAATCAGAAATAGCTTTCACCACTTTATGGCGGAAGATTAGATTTTCGCGCATTTTATCTTTACGTAAATCAAGGTAGCGGTATTTGAGGCGCACCATTTCGTCCGGTTCGGTGCGGGCATCTGCTACTTCAATTGCCGGAGTTTTAGATGTATTGAGAATAGTTAATTCTAACGCCACCACCTCGATTTCGCCGGTGGGCATATCTTTATTGACAGTATCAGTCGACCGCTCAACAATTTCGCCTTTTATGCTGACCACAAATTCGGGGCGCAGTTTACCGGCATTATTATGCAGTTCTTTATTATCTTGGTTGAAGACAATTTGAACCAGACCGGAGCGATCACGCAGGTCAATAAAAATTAAGCCGCCATGGTCCCGGCGGCGGTGCACCCACCCGGCCAACTGGACTTCCGATCCAACATCTTTCTTCCTTAATTCTCCGCAATTGTTTGATCGGTACATTCCCTTTCCCTTTCTGCCGGTTCATCAATCACCTTAGTTGTAGCTGAAATTGTAATATAAATTTCTTCGGTAAATAGGTTTAGCGTTTTACAGCGAGGACATTTCACCTCAACCTTAGCCGACCCCTCAATTTTAGCTAAAAGACGGTTGCACTGTCTGCAGCGAAAATCCAGCATGGGCATAAAATCGCCTCCTTTTATGCAGTTATGGTAGCATAAAAGGAAAAGCGATTCAATGAAGGGGGCTAAATTTTCAGCTCATCGAATAAACGATCAAAAGACATGTCCTGCTGGTCAGAAGTTTGCATGTTTCTCAAAATAGCGGA
This sequence comes from Candidatus Margulisiibacteriota bacterium, assembly GCA_030018645.1. Classification (GTDB taxonomy): domain Bacteria; phylum Margulisbacteria; class WOR-1; order O2-12-FULL-45-9; family O2-12-FULL-45-9; genus JASEHX01. Next base: position 10,055 of record JASEHX010000006.1, read on the forward strand.
TTGTTTTTTAATTTCATCATCGCCGATAATGTAAACGTATTGGGCCCCAGCCCGGTCAGCTACCTTCATTTGCGCTTTTAATGATTTGCCAAGATAATCCATATCAGCCGAAACCCCTCGGCTTCGAGCCTTCTGCAACATATCAAAACCAATTTTCTTAGCTTCCTCACCAATTGTGGCAAAATAGATAATAATTCTACCTTCATTTGTCACCTGCCTGCCGGCAGGCAGGATTTGATATTTGTCATTAGTCATTATTTCTATAACCCGCTCCAATCCGATCGCAAAGCCAACGGCCGGTGTCGGTTTTCCGCCCAATTCTTCCACCAGCCCATCATACCGGCCCCCGCCCGAAACCGCATTTTGCGCCCCCAGTTTACTCGAAACAATCTCAAAGGTTGTTTTCGTATAATAATCCAACCCTCGAACTAACCGGTTATTAACCTTGTACCTAACCATCAAACCATCCAACCATCCAACCACCTTTTCAAAATGCGTTTTACATTCTTCGCAAAGCACTTCACTTGAAGCTGGGGCATTCTCTATGTACTTTTGGCACTTTGTCTCTTTGCAATCCAGCACACGCAAAGGATTATTAATAAACCGCTCCTGGCAGTCGGCGCACATATGTTTGATATTATCTTTCAGATACTCGCTTAGTTTTTTACGATATGCCGGGCGGCATTTGGTACAGCCCACGCTATTGATATCCACTTCCAAATCTTTCAACCCGATTTCACTTAAAAGCTGCAGATTAAGGATGATTACTTCGGCATCCAAAAGAGGGTCATTCGATCCAAAGACCTCAACACCTGCTTGATGGAATTGCCGCTGGCGGCCGGCTTGGGGCCGCTCGTAACGAAACATGGGACCGATATAATATAGTTTAGTTAAAAGATCAGGGCCGATAAGATTATTTTCTAAACAGGCCCGAACTACCGGGGCGGTTTCTTCAGGCCTTAAGGTCAAACTCCTGCCCTTGCGGTCTTCAAAAGTATACATTTCCTTGCCGACAATGTCGGTGGTCTTGCCAATTGAACGGGTAAACAACTCGGTAGACTCAAAGATCGGCGTGCGGATCTCCATATAATTGTAGAGAGCAAATATTTTGCGGCAGGCCGCTTCTATCTTTTGCCACACAAAAGAATCCGCGGGAAGTATATCCTTGGTACCACGGGGAACTGCATATTGCATATTAGAATAAATTATAACACAATCAATGATTTCCTAGCTCAAATTAAGCTTAGAAATTAAAATGCATACCACCTTCCACCATACATTTTTTGCAACGTTCCTATTAGGCAGACTTCATGCGGAGTAACCTTCCTTATTTGCAATTTAATATTTGGCAAATATTGTTGAATTGCAGCATCCACTATATAGTATGCGCTCGGCAATTTAAGTATAGCAACAGTATGATATTCGCATGTTGCGTCAGGTCTATTTTTTAGGAAACAAAAATCGCCTTTCTTAAATAATCCGCCAGTATATGAGTACATTTGCCCTGGGCCAATCCAATGCTTTTTGATCCAATCAACAGCATTTTTACATTCGCCCAATTTATCAACTGGTATTTTTCTCGCAAAAGCAATTAATAACCTTATAAAAGGGTCGATACATTTTTTTATACCTATTGATTTTCTATTAACCCTAATTTGCATGTGCGCCTCTCTCTTTCTTCCTAATATATTATCGTCATTTTTGTGCTATAATTTCAATCATATGAACAACGAGATAAATGATTTTGTG
>JASEHX010000006.1:11813-14747 GCA_030018645.1 Candidatus Margulisiibacteriota bacterium
CTTCTGTTGTAAAAAAAATTGGGGATTGTTTTTCCAGTCCGGAAATGGCATTGCTGAAATTAAAAATAATAATCTAATATTTTCTGATTCGTCTACACATATAAAGGGCTGCTTGGCTGTGGTAAAATATCATTGATATGGATATTGAAATAAACAAATTTGGAACTTTACTTATTTCAAGGCCGGCCGGCAAAGAGGCTTTTGCTGCGGCAAAAGCTTACACTTTACCGCCAACGCTTGAAAACCCGGAAATTGTGCTCAATTTTGCCAAAGTTGAGGTTTTATCTCCTTCTTGGGCAGATGAATTTATTACTGGTATTAGGGAGCTATATAAAAATTGCTCTGTAAAATGCATTAATACCGATAATCCTTCGGTAAAAGCAACTTTGGAGATTTTAAAAATATAATAGTACTGCCATATTATTAATTAATTTAATACAATGCAATTTGAACTGACTGACCAATTTCACAGAAATATCCGTTTATCAAAAGAACGTTTTGATCATGTTCTTGAACATCCTGAAATGGTCGATGCTGAACAAAGGATCAAAGAATCAATTCTAGTGCCTGATATAATCAAACAAAGCAAACATGATGCAAAAGTGTGGTTGTATTACAAGCTGTTCCCTAAAACCCCGGTAACAACCAAATATTTATCTGTTATAATTAAAGTATTAAATGGCCAGGGATTTACCATTACCGCCTATTACACCAACAAGGTCAAGGAGGGGAAAACAATATGGCAAAGATGAACATTTGGTATGATGAGGACGGGGACTTTTTGGAAATATCTATTGCCAAACAAAAAGGATTTTTTAAGGATGTTGGCAACGATATATGGGAACGGGTCACAAAAAAAGGCAAAGTTATCGGCTTTGCCGTGCTTAATTTTAAAAAGAGGATCAAAAAACAGAAAAGAGAAGTTACTCTCCCCTTCAAGCTCTCTTTGCAGGAAAGTTAATTATGCATTGGCGCGGGGTAATTGAAGAATATCGCAATTATTTACCAGTAAGTGACAAAACACCGGTCATAACCTTTTATGAAGGGAATACCCCCTTAATTTTTGCTAAATATCTTTCCGAAATCACCAAGTGCAAAATTTATCTAAAATATGAGGGCGCTAATCCGACTGGATCATTTAAGGACCGCGGAATGTGCTTAGCTATTTCCAAAGCCGTCGAGCGCCATTCCAGAGCAGTAATTTGCGCATCCACCGGCAATACTTCGGCTTCTGCTTCTGCTTATGCCGCCCGGGCGGGAATGGATTGCATTGTCATTATCCCTAAAGGAAAGATTGCCCTGGGAAAATTATCCCAAGCCATTATGCATGGGGCCAAAGTTTTTGAGGTGGACGGTAATTTTGACCAGGCATTAGAATTAGTCAAAGAAATGGGCGAAAAATATCCAGTAGAAATCGTCAATTCCATCAATCCTTTCCGCATTGAAGGCCAAAAAACAGGGGCGTTTGAAGTTTGCAACCAATTGAATGCCGTCCCTGACTATCACGCTATTCCCGTCGGCAATGCCGGCAATATCACAGCATACTGGAAAGGCTATAAAGAATATTATGCCGCTAATAAAATCAGCTCCCTCCCCAAAATGATTGGCTTCCAGGCCGAAGGCGCCGCCCCCATTGTGCGCGGCCATCCCATTGCCAATCCTGAAACATTAGCGACGGCCATCCGTATCGGCAATCCTGCCAGTTGGAAGACCGCCGTGGAAGCAGCCGAGCAGTCCAGTGGATCCATTAGTATTGTTACCGATCTTGAAATTGTGGCGGTCTATAAATTAATTGCCGCCAAAGAAGGAGTATTTTGCGAACCGGCTTCCGCCGCTTCCGTTGCCGGAACGCTCAAACTGGTGAAAGCCGGCAAAATTGCGGATGGATCAACCATTGTTTGCGTCCTGACTGGTCACGGATTAAAAGATCCCGATAACGCCATCCTCTACGGCGAAAAGCCTGTCTTTCTCCCCTGCAAAGCGGAAGAGATTGCAAAACAATTGGGATACTGATGGCCAAAGTTTCCCTCATCAAATGTTCGAGCTATGACCAATCAGAAGTCGATTCGGCCATACAGCAAACCCTTGCGGCGATGGGTGGATTAGAATCCTTTGTTAAACTCGGCCAAAAGGTTTTAATAAAACCCAACCTTTTAATGTCGGCCGAACCAGACAAAGGCATCACTACCCATCCCACCATAGTCAAATCGGTAATAAAAGCCGTAAAACAGTTAGGCGCAATCCCTTTGGTCGGAGACAGCCCCGGGTTTGAACTCAGTAAACGAGCGGTTGAAAAGTGCGGTTTCCTACAGGTCATAAATGAAGAACAAGCCATCTTTTGCGATTTTGGCCAAGGCAAAGAAGTTGAATTTAAAGAAGGCTTTGTTTGCAAAAAAATATTTCTAGCCAAAGAATTACTGGGATGTGATGTAATCATCAATCTCGCCAAACTTAAAACCCATGGTTTTATCGGCATTACGGCAGCGGTGAAAAACCTATTCGGTTGTATCCCCGGCCTATTAAAATCGCAATTACACCTGCGTTATCCCAATAAAAACGACTTTGATTTGATGCTTTTGGATCTCTTGAGAATTATTAAGCCCGCTATTAATATTGTTGACGCCGTGGTCGTCATGGAAGGCGAAGGCGGACCAACCACCGGCAATCTGCGGAAGATGAACCTAATCGCTTGCGGAACTGATGCGGTTGCAGTTGATGCTGTTTGTGCCCTACTGACTGGTAAACAGCCGCAGGATTTTAATTTTTTGAGATTGGCAGGGACTAAAAACGTCGGGGAAACCGACCAAAGTAAAATCGAGATTATTGGAGAAAACATACAAAATAATATTTGCCATGATTTTAAGCACATTGAAATCCAACGAGAACAAATGATCCCTCGCTGGATCCCTCAATGTATTATCAATTATGCTCGAC
>JASEHX010000006.1:14757-22775 GCA_030018645.1 Candidatus Margulisiibacteriota bacterium
CAGCTTCTTTTGGATCGTCCAGTCTTAATCAAAAAAAACTGCAAGAAATGCGGGGCTTGCTCCACTATCTGCGCCGCAAAAGCCATTACGCCCATTAATGGCTATCCAACTTTTGACTATTCTAAATGCATCCGCTGTTTCTGCTGTCAAGAGATGTGCAAATATAAAGCAATAAAAATAAAAAAGAGTTGGCTGGCAAGGTTATTTCTGCTATAATTTATATACGACAAATGAACACCCGCGATATCGTAATTGTAGCCAATAGCCCAGGAGAACTTTCAGCTTTAGTTAAGCCCGTAATTGAAACCTTGGCAGATTCTCTTACCCAAAAAAGAATTATCCTGGTCTTAACCCCTTGTCAATATACCAGCGGCTGGGAAAAAGAGTATTGCGCAGCTATCCGGGGAATTGACAAGTACATTTCGGCGGAAGAATTTAAAAGTTGGATTCTCTTAAACAAAAAACCAAAGTTTGAATTTAGCAAAACCGGCATTGTCCTCTATTTGGGCGGCGATCTTGCCTACCCCATCCTGATTGCCAAGAAATTGGGTTATCCGGCCAAGGCCTATGTCCAAGACCGCATTGGCTGGACGGGATCTTATAAAACCTTCTTTGTGCCCGACGAGGATGCTCGGAAAAAGTTAGCTAGAACCCAAAAAGTTAGGGATAAATGTAAAATTGTCGGCAATTTGATGGTTGACTCGGTTGAACATCTGCCTAAATGGGCGCCGCAAAAAAATATCGTTACCTTTATGCCCGGCAGCCGTGTCTGGCAAGTAAAGCATACCACTCCCATTTATCGCACAATCCTGCATGAAATAAAAAAAATAATGCCCCACTTATCCTTCCAACTGGTCAGCTCTCCTTTTGAAAAGGCCATTGATATTGCGGGCACGACTAGAATTGATTTTGAACAAGTGATGAATTCGGAAATTGTGATCACCATTCCGGGAACCAATACGGCAAGGTTGGCGGCGCTCGGCATCCCCATGGTAGTTATTTTCCCCTTGGACAACCCGGATGTCATTCCGCTAGAGGGGTTGCCCCATTTAATTGGGATGCTTCCTTATTTTGGTTCCAAGTTTAAGCACACCCTGGCAAAAATCGTAAACAATAAGGTTAAATATTTTGCCCTCCCCAATATCAAAGCTAAAAAAGAGATTGTACCCGAAATTCGCGGTATAATTGATCCTAAAGTGGTTGCTCGCACGGTTATTACATTAATAAAAGACCAGCCAAAAAGGGGAAAAATGTCAGCTGAATTGCACAAGGCCATGGGAGAAGCCGGCGCCGCCCAAAAGATTGCGGAGGATCTCAATGCTGCTTTATAAAAGATTACTGCACTACGTCAAACCTTATGTTTCCCAAATATTGCTGGCCGCCCTCTGCACAGCTTTAGCTACAGCTTGCACGTTAATGGTTGCCCCCTTTGTTGGTTTTGTTTTCAAGGTGATCGAAGATAAAAATATTCTTTGGCTGAATTATGCGGCGCTGGGAATGCTGGGACTTTACTTTGTCAAAGGGCTTTTCACTTATGGGCAAGAGTATCTTTCATATTTTGTGATCAACCGCGTCATTGTTGACTTGCGCAATAAAGTATATGAACACCTGCAGGATATGTCGTTGGACTTCTACACCCGCTGGAATACAGGCGAATTGGTTTCCCGCACCATGAATGATATCGCCACCCTGCAAACTGCCCTTTTTGCCGGCTTTGTTGCCATTGTTCCCCAATCCGCCCTTTTAGTCGGCCTATTGGTTTATATTTTTTGGTTGAACTGGCGATTATCACTTCTAACTCTCATCGCACTACCGTTAATTATCCATGTTATCCGCCTTTTTGCGCATGAATTGCGTGAGATTAGCGAAGGGGTCCAGCAAAAGACGGCTGATCTTACTTCGCACTTAACTGAAACCATTTCACAAATTCGGGTCGTAAAGTCCTTTTCCATGGAAAAGCGCGAAACGGATAAATTTAGGAAAGAAACAGAAAAGTTTTTCGGGGTTAACATGCGAGCTGTCCAAATCTTGGCTACCCAAAGCCCGGTTATTGCCCTTTTGCAGGCCGCGGCGATCATTGCCATTGTCTGGTACGGCGGCGTTGAAATAATAAATGGCAGTCTCACGCTCCCCAAACTAATCGCTTTTGCCACCGCGCTGGGAATTATGACCGACCCCGGCAATACTTTAAGCAAAGCTTACAGCATTATCCAGCAAGGCATGGCTTCCGCTAAAAGAATTTTCGAGATTACCGATATCACACCGTCGATTAAAGATGCGGCCAATGCGATAGAACTGCCTAATATCCACGGTGCAATAGAATTTCAAAATATTTCATTCGCTTATGAAAAGGAAAATGTCCTGCGTAATATTTCTTTTTTTACCAACCCGGGAGAAATGATCGCAATCGTCGGACGTACCGGTTCGGGCAAAAGCACTGTGATGAATTTGCTGCTGCGTTTTTTTGATCCTTCTGCCGGTAGAATATTGATTGACGGATTTGACATAAAACAAGTTAAAATTGCTTCCCTGCGCCGGCAAATTGCTGTAGTTCCCCAAGAAATCGCCCTTTTTCGCGGGACAATTGGAGACAATATCGCTTATGGAAAAATGGATGCCGGTCAAGAAGAAATTGTTTCTGCCGCCAAATTAGCCAATATCCACTATTTTATTGATAATTTACCTGAAAAATATAATACCGAGGTTGGAGAAAGAGGCGTTAAACTTTCCGGCGGAGAGAGACAGCGCATTGCGATTGCCCGGGCCATTTTACGTGATCCGCGCATATTAATTTTAGATGAGGCCACTTCTTCCCTGGATGCAGAAACCGAGTTGTTGATCCGTGAAGCATTGGAAAGATTGATGCATGGCCGCACCTCGTTTGTGGTTGCCCATCGTCTTTATACGGTTGAAAAAGCCCATAAAATAATTGTTTTAGATAATGGCCGCATCGTTGAGGCAGGAACTCATTCGGAACTAATTGCTAAAAACGGTCTCTATCGGCATTTATTTGAAATTCAATTCAGAAACAAAGCATGATTCTCTTCATCCGGCTCCTACAATTTAAATTGCGCCTCATTTTCCTATTGCCCGGCAAATTGCCGTTAGCCCTTATGCGCTTTATGGCCGAATGTACGGCCTTTATCGTGCGCCATACGTTTATAAGAAAAATGGTGCAGGAAAATATGTCCCTTCTCCTTCCCAAAGGCCAGGCAACTTCCCAAAATGCAGCTGATCTGATAAAAAATACTAGTTATGCCTTATTTGAACTGCTTAGTCTCCCCTATTTCCGGCCGGAACATTTCCAGGCGATTAATCAGGTTGTCGGAATAGAAAATATTGCCGCGGCTTTAACGGCAGGCAAAGGAGCTATTTTAATCTCTATCCATGCTGGCAATTACGAGATAATGCCTTCGGTAGTATCTATGCACGGCTATCCCATCAGCAGCGTTCTAAAGGCAGACGATGCTTTCCTTGATTTTTTAAATCTTAGCCGGACGTTAGGCGGGGGGAAGCTGATCAATGTCAACCGGGAAAACATGTTTATAGAAAGCAGCAAGGCCCTGAAAAAAAACGAACTGATTATGATTTTATCCGATACCGGCGCCCTTGACAGCCGGCATATAATGCATAAATTCCTTGGCAGAGAAGTCCCCATTGCCACCGGCTGGATCACGCTGGCCCAAAGAGCAGAATGTGCCGTTATTCCTGTGACATGCAAAAAAACCAGGGAGAAAAATCTTATAACTTTCCATTCACCACAAGTTATCACCCACTCCAATCGAGAGGAAGTTATCGGCAAGATTATCAATATTTATGAAGATTTTATCCGCAATAATCCCGACCAATGGTATATTTTTTATAATACTTACGAGACGAGAAGGATGGTTGAGGGATAAAGGATTACAATGTTGAAAACTATAAGGCCAATATTTATATTATTGCTGCTATCAGCCTTTTTATATTTCTTCATGCTTGGCAATTTTTCCCTTTACAACGCGGCGGAAACTACCTATGGTGAGTTCATCAAGCAAATCCGCTTGACCGGCGATTGGCTGACCATGCATTACAATGGGCAGATTATTTTTGATAAGCCCCCGCTCTACTTTTGGCTGGCGGCGATAACTACCTATATTATCGGTTTTAATGAATTTGCCATCCGTTTTTGGGCGGCGTTTTGCGGTGTTTTAACGGTTATAACCACTTATTTTCTCGGTAAAAAGTTTTATAACGAACGGGTTGGTTTTTTATCCGGCATTATCGTCATGACCGCTTTTCAGTTCTTGATCCAATCGAGAATCGCAGAATTAGACATTGTCCTTACCCTTTGTATCACATTAGCTCTTTTATGTTTTTATATCGGCTATACCGAAGGTAAAACAAAATATTATTGGGGTTTCTATGTTGCTACGGCTTTTGCTACATTGATCAAAGGGATAATCGGCCTGGCTTTACCCGGGTTTGCCATTTTCCTTTTCCTGCTGATCAAGAAAGATTTGCCGCGCTTAAAAGAAATGAAGATTCTTCCTGGACTTCTGATTTACTTAATAATCTCTGCTCCGTGGTACATAGCAGAAGGGGTTTTGCATGGATCAATGTTTACTGAATTTGTTGTGGGGTTTCTCTTTTTATCTCGTTTTCAAAGCGTAGTTTCTGGCCATCCTGGTCCTTGGTATTATTACTTTTTGGCGTTGATCTTGGGCTTTGCCCCCTGGTCGCATTTCTTGCCATATGCCTTCATACGAACATGGCGACAAGGCAGGCGATCATTTACTAACGACTTACGACTAACAACTTACGACCAAAAACTGTTGATGCTCTGCTTTATTATCCCAATTTTTATCATATTTAGCCTCGCCAAAACAAAATTGCCAAATTATGTTCTACCCCTCTATCCTTTCCTGGCCATCATGGTGGCCAAACTTTGGGATGATTTTTGGGGAGAGGAGAAAAATAGGTTATGGAAAGGCATGGCAGTTGCCAATGGCTTGCTGGCAGTAGTCGTTATTTTAATAATTATCGGCTTTATCCTCCTGGGAACCAACCAATATGCCGGGCCGTACCGTGAACAACTATGGCAACTACAGCTTCTGGCGGGAATATTAGTCGCCGGCAGTTCAATTTCGATCCTGGCTTTCTTCTGCAGGCAATACAAAGTTTCCTTTTATGCTTTGCCAGCCATGGTTTTTATTATCACTTTTGTTTTAACCACCCTCACCCTTCCTACGGTCGAAAAATACAAAGGCGAAAAAGAATTAGGCCAACTCATCGGCCAAAACCTTAAACCCGGCCAAAAAATAGCCGCTTATGACACCGGCAATCGTCCCGGGATTGTTTTCTACAATTCACAACCGATCATCTTTTTACAAAACCATAACCAACTGATAACTTTTCTTCACCAGCAAAAAGGATTTTGCATCACTTCTCCGGCAGAATACGAAAAAGTCAAAAAACTTACGCGCCTACTAGGGCAGCGGGGCAAATTGGTGGTGGTATATTAGCATGAAAACATGGATCATAATCTCAACCTACAACGAAGCACAAAACATTGAGGCATTATTGCAAAGCATCATAGGGCTCAAAATATCTAATCTGTCTGCACTGGTGGTGGATGACAATTCTCCTGACGGAACTGGCCAAATCGCCGACCAAATAGCTAAAAATAATCCCAATATTAAAGTTCTGCATCGCTATCAAAATCGCGGAAGAGGATCAGCTGGTATTGAAGGATTTAAGTATGCCCTGGCTGAAGGCGCAGATTATATCATCGAAATGGATGCCGATTTTTCGCACCATCCCAAATATATCCCCGATTTACTCAAATATTCACAAGATTATGGTGTCGTGATCGGTTCCCGTTATATTAGGGGCGGCCAAGATGCCGATCGAGGATTGATAAGACGCATTGTTACTTTTTTAGCCCGCCAATATATCCGTTTAATATTGGGAATACAGATAAATGATCCAACTTCCGGGTTCCGCTGTTTTAATCGGAAAGTATTAGAAAGCATCAATCTTGACCGTCTAATTTCCACCGGCCCGTCCATTGTTTCCGAGATTTTATACAAAGCTAAACAAAAAGGATTTTCTATGCACGAGATCCCCATTATTTTTGAAGATCGGAAAAAGGGGTCAACCAAGCTTAGTTTATTAACCCTGCTTAAAACTCTCTTTATGGTTTTAAAGTTCAGATTTGCCAGTGAAGAAGCGCAAGCATGAAAAAACTTTTATTTTTATCCAATGGCCATGGCGAGGACCTAGTGGCTGCCGCGCTAATCAAAAAGCTTAGCAGTCAAACTGAAATAACCGTCATGCCGCTGGTGGGGGAAGGCGAGGCCTTTGCTGACTTAGGTGTGAATATAATTGGCCCTCGAAAATCTTTACCCAGCGGCGGATTCTCTTTGAGAAATATATGGTTTCTGGCCAAGGATTTATTAGCCGGATTGGGCAGCAACACCTTTTCACAAATTGCGGCTTTAAAGTCACTGCGCGGGAAAATTGATCTAACCATTGCCATTGGAGATATTGTTCCGATAATTGGGGCTTTAACCGTAAAAGCCCCCTTTCTTTTTGTGGGCGTCAACAAGTCCAACTATTATAAATGGTTTGGTTTTAATTATACCCCATGGGAAAAACAGTTGTTGGCCAGCTATGCTAAGAAGGTCTTTGTGCGGGATAAGATAACGCAAATCGATTTAACCACTCGTGGGATAAAAGTTTCTTCAGCTGAATACGTCGGCAATCCGCTGATGGACTGTATAGATAAAATGTCAAATGTCAAATCCTGCCTGCCGGCAGGCAGGTGTCAAATGTCAAATGAAGGTATTGTTATTATTGGTTTATTACCAGGAACTAGAGAAGACGCAAAAATCAACCTAGAAGACTTGGGAAAAGTCGCAGAAGAAATCAATCGCATGAAAAAATTAAGTATTCCAATCAAATTTATCACGGCAACCGCATTAGACAATCTTCCCGTTGGCATTGAGAAGAAATCATTTGCAGAAGTCCTTTCTTCTGCCGATCTAGTTATCGGCCTATCCGGCACCGGCAATGAACAAGCCGCCGGCTCCGGTAAGCCAGTAGTATCATTTTATGGGAGAGGATCGCAGTACAACAAAAAATTCGCCGAGGCGCAAAAACAGCTTTTAGGAACTGCCTTGGATCTCGTCAGGGACCGCAACCCAATTTGCGTTGCGGCCGAGGTTTGGCAGTTACTGCGCAATCCGGAAAAAATGGCGGCAATGGGCAAAGCCGGGCAGGCGCGTATGGGCAAACCCGGAGCTATTGAGAAAATTGCTGCCTATGTAAAGGAATGAAAACATGAGTAAAATACTGCTTATTTGTGATGATTATATAAGTTCTAAAATGGCCGGCCCGGGCCAAAGATATATCGAAATGTCCCAAGTTTTGAGTAAAAATCATCTTGTTTATCTTTTGGCTGATTTTGAAAAAGGATATATTCCGCCCAAAGGCATTAATATTATCAATCCAACTATTTCATTTATTTATAATTTATTAGGGATAAAAATAACTATTCCCAATCCCATTATCAAAAAAATCATCAACCAATATGACGTGGTTATTACCCAAGGATGTTTGCTGCAATCGTTTAATTGGCTAAGGAAAGTTAAAAAGCCCTTGATCCTTGATTTATATTGCCCTTGGTTTTTTGAAGATTTGGAAAGCCGCCGCAGGAATGGCAGAAAGCCAGTTTATAATATGCTCCATCCAATTTTAAAAATGCTGCGTTACGGCGATTTTTTTATCTGCGCTAATGAAAAACAAAGAGATTTTTATTTAGCTCTGCTCCTATTAAACAATCAGACAAATTTGAAAAACTACAGCCAAGATCCTTCTTTGCGCAAATTAATTGACTTAGTCCCAGCCGGACTTTCTTCTAAACCCCCTTTGCATAGTAAACAAGTCCTTAAAGCCGTCCTGCCAGGGATCAACAAAGGTGATAAAGTGCTCCTTTGGTTTGGGGGGCTTTGGGATTGGTTGGATCCCCAAACCCCTGT
>JASEHX010000006.1:22785-28656 GCA_030018645.1 Candidatus Margulisiibacteriota bacterium
AGGCTATGGAAATCATTTCCCGCAAAAGAAATGACATTAAAATGGTTTTTATCGGCACAAAACAACCGAATCTAGATGTATCTACGCCTAACAGTGTACAACTGACTATTGATTTATCAAAAAAATACGGCCTTTTTGGAAAAAGCATATTTTTCATTGATTGGGTGCCCTACAAGGAAAGAGCTAATTATTTATTAGAAAGCGACCTTGGAATTGTTAATCATATGGATTCACTTGAAACCCACTTTGCTTGGCGGACCAAAGTGCTTGATTTTCTCTGGGCTGATCTTCCAATTATTGCGACCTTGGGAGACAGCATGGCGGACATCATTAAAGAGAACCATTTGGGAAAGACAATTCCGCCTCAGTCACCAGAAGCACAGGCAGAAGCAATTTTAGCACTACTTGATAATAACGAGGAGTACTCCCAAATTAAAAATAACATTGCAAAGTTTAAAGCTTCTTTTTATTGGGATAATGTTGTCCAACCCATTGAACGCTATATCGCCGCACTAAAATGAACATCAGTATAATTATCCCTAATTTTAATGGTTTCCAACACTTGAAAAATAATTTACCGGGGTTGATAAATGCTATTGCGCATCAAGCTATTGAAGTAATCATTGTTGATAATGGGTCAAAAGATCAAAGCATTGATTATCTAAAAAACACATACCCTCAAATATTAATTATTCGTATCCCAAGCCCAATTGGTTTTTCTCGCTCATGCAATATTGGCGCCAAAAAAGCCCGCTCTCTTCTCTTATTGTTTCTTAATAACGACGTTGCTGTATCAAATAATTTTTTTATTCCTTTGATCAAACATTTTGATGATGACAAAGTATTTGCAGTTACCCCTTCAATAATTGTTCCCAGGATGGGAAACCTCAATGAAGCTTTGACCTCTGCCACTTTTAAAGGTGGTGCAATTAATGTTGATTTTTACGCCAGCCGGCGCTGGAAAAAGCAACCAGATGCTGCTTTGCCCATCCTTTTTGGCTGCGGGGCCGCTTTAATGGTCGATAAAGAGAAATTCTCACAACTTGGCGGTTTTGATGAGCTATATTCTCCTTTCTATTGCGAAGACCTGGACCTTTCTTATCGTGCGCAAAGAAGAGGATGGAAAGTGCTTTGCGAGCCAAAATCTATTGTATACCACCTAAAAGAAGGAACAATCGCTTCCGAATTCAAACATCGCAGTATTGCTATTATCCGCCGAAAGAACCAATATATATTCATTTGGAAAAACATTTTTGACATCAAACTTCTTCTCTCTCACTTTTTTGAATTGCTTTTGGTTAAAATTTTAATTCCTAATATAACTGAATGGATAGCAATTGGCCAAGCACTGGCTCAACTCCCGGCCATATTAATAAAACGGCAGGAAGAAAGCCATTTTAACGCCGTAAAAGACCGCGCAATATTAGATTCTAGCGCCTATTTTTTAGAAGAAGGGGAAGCCCCGTGGCAAAAACACATATAAGACTATCTATTTTATTGCTTGTACTAAATGAAGCCGAGCTCATTGGACAATGGCTAAACCATATCGCTCATTTCAATCCATTTGAGGTCATAATCGTCGATGGAGGATCAACTGATACTACTATCGATATTATCAAAAGTCATCCGCTGCCTATTAAGCTAATCGAACATAAGATGGGCAATTCATTTTCTGAACAAAGAAATATTGCCAAGCAAGCCTGTCAAGGCGACTGGATATTGCAAATTGACGCAGATGAGACCTTGACCGAAAATGCTTTTCGCCTTATTCCTTTATTGTTAACTGATAAATGGGCAGTGGCCTTTACCTTCCCTCGTATTAATATATTTCCTGATAATGAGCATTTTTTTGGACATCCCAACGGCGACTTGCAATTGAGGCTATTTCGCAACTTGCCTGAAATAGAATATGTCAATGCTGTCCATGAACAAATAACTTATCGCGGGGAAATAATTTATCCCGGCATTACCCGGACCAAAGGCCTATGGAAATGGTGCCGGATAAAGAAAGAGATAAAGATCCTCCATTACGGGTACATCAAATCCCGTGAAGGTTTAATTGAACGCGGGAAGCGGTGGCAAAAATTCAAAAAAGCTTCGCATGAACGGGGTATTGAAATTGGAGATGAAGATTCATTTATCCTTGACCAGAAAAAGTTAAATATTCGGCCTTTAAATGCTATAATTTAAGAATGGCAGAAACACTTGGAAGCTTAATAGATAAATTAACCATTAAGAAAATCCGGTTATCTTATTTGGGAAATGAAGGCGCTTCAGTTAAAATCAAGCTGGCCCGCAAGATTGTAGGTGGCCAAATTGCCAATTTAATTGACGAAATAGATACTTTTATTGAAAGTGCCACAAAAGGCAAAGTGCTATTACGGGAAAAGAAAGTTAAACTCTATAAAAACCCCCCGTCAGAACTCAATATCCCGGACATTAAATCGATTGGTAAACTAACGGATCTTCTAATGCAAATTAATCTAAACCAATGGCAGCTCGAAGACCAAATTCGTGCCAGTAATATCACGTCAAAAAGAGTAGTAAATCTAAAAAAGCTAATTGACCGCAGCAACCGCAACCGCAATGATGTCATTGACCGCATCGATGAACTTTTGGAAAAATGTTTAAGAAAATCTTAATCATCCGCCCCGATGCCATTGGCGATCTAACGCTTGCCACCCCGGCAATTGCCGCGATAAAGGAAAAGTTCCCTAAGGCGCATATTGCCGTCTGGGTCCGCCCATATAACCAAGCGGTCATCCAAAATAACCCCGCCATTGATGAGATTATCATAGACGACCTATATGACAAAATATTTAAGAAACAAAGGATTTTTCCGCTGAAATATCTGGAATGGGTAAAAAGGATAAAAGCCAAAAACTTTGACCTGGCCATTAACTTTAATGGGGAATTTGCTTACGCGTTAATTGCTTTTCTGGCGCGGATTCCTTTCCGCATTGGAGACAGAGGTAAAATCTTGTACAGCTGGATGTACAGCCATCCGGCGCTTCAGCATTTTAATAGTTGGGCAATCCACGAAGTCGAACATCATTTCGAGCTTCTAAAGCCGCTTAACATTACTATCAAATCCAATAGCGTTATGCATGTTTATCCCGCAGAAAAAAAGATCGAAGAAGCCAAGCAGTTATTGCATACTTCCGGAATACCTGGCAAACCATTGATGGCCGTAAATGTCGGCACTGGCGGAGCTAATAAACCTTGGAAAGCGGAATATTTTGTCGACCTAGTCAAACAGTTAGCCCAAAAATATAATACCAAAATCGTTTTATTAGGCGGGCCCAAAGAAGAATCCTTGGTTGCCAAAATGCTGTCCGCGGTTGCTGATTCGGCTGTCAGCTTAATCAATCTCCCGCTAGATAGTTTTATTGCTCTTGTTTCCTTGCTGGATCTTTATATTGGGAATGATACCGGCCCGTCGCATATTGCCGCCGCTTTAAACGCGCCGTCAATCGTCCTATTTACATCAAAATACCAAAAGCCCGGCCGCTGGGCGCCTTGGGGCAACCGCCATAAATTTATTAAAAATATTTCCAATTGCCCATACCCTTGCCGTTCCCCCAGTTGTAAACGAGATCTGTGCATCGATGAAATTTCGGTTGAAGAAGTATTTTCAGCTGCTTGCGGTCTCCTGGAGGGGGAAATTAATGCCAGCCCGGCGGAAGATAAACTGGAAAGGGAGCGTTTGTCATTTAATATTCTTTTGGCAGGTGATAGCCCAGAAAAAGAGGCGGTTTATCAAATACTGCAAAAAAACAATTGGCGGGTTTGGAGTTTTAGCCAACCAGAGATCGTTAAACTATCCCTCAAAGATCTGCAGGCCTTTTATCATTTTCGGGAAATCAACATTTTGCACGTATTTGGAAAAGTTCCGTTTAAATTGCGTCTTTCGGCCCTACTGACCACCCTTAATATGCCGTTTCCTGTTATGCTAGTTGAAGATCAAAACAATCGTTGCAGTAACTTTTCCGAATTAGTTCGCTTTTATGAGGACAAATTTAACCATCGGGTGGTGTAAGTAGATGCAAATCAGCGTTGTGATCGGCGCATACAACCAAAGATCCGTTTTAGAGACCACTTTAAAGTCATTTATCAACCAAAGCCTCCTGGTTTCTGAATATGAAATAATTGTTGTAGACAGCAGTTCAACTGACGGCACGGACCGGATGATTGAGGAATTAAAACCTCCTTATCGTTTAAATTATCTGCGAGTTGAAAACCAAGGCAAATCGGCCGCCCGCAATTTCGGCATCCAGCAGGCAAAATATCCGATTATCCTTTTAACCGATGCCGACATGGAGGCTACCCCAACCCTCCTGGAAGAACACCGCAAAGCACACGAAAACCAGCTTTTTTCCGCCTTTGAAGGCATGACCATTAATCCCGATAAAACGCCTTATATTAAGCAAAAATTGAAAAGGCTGCAAAAATTAGCTTTCAGTTATTTCTTAACCGGCAATTTATCAATTGGTAAAAAATTACTGATCCAAGCCGGCCTTTTTGATGAAGCCTTTTCCGGCTATGGGTGGGAAGACATTGAGCTAGGCTATCGCCTCCATCAAATGAAGATTCCATTATATTATTTGCCATCCGCAGTTAATTTTCATAACCATCCTGTAACAGCGGTAGATATGTTAAAAAGAAAATACGAAATGGGCAAATCGGCCGCTTATTTTTACCAGAAGCACCCTAATTTTGAAATTAAAATGTTTTTAGGGATGAATCCTATCGCCATGGGGATATATCACCTTCTTAAAAAATTGCCTCGGCTACTTAAAATTATTAAAAATCAATATATTTTGGAAGAATATAATTATCGATTGGGGCTAATTGAAGGATTAAACGCCCTCACCCGTTAACGTCTAACTCACCCCCCTCTCCCACTGGGAGAGGGGGAAGGATTTTAATCGTTAGCGGGGTGAGGGTTACAAAACCGCCTTAGCCGCTTCGTCCCCAACTTCCGTAGTCGACATCCCCATTTTTCCGGCAGCCATGGACGGCATCTTGGCTACTGTTTTAATCATGGCTTTTTCAACATCCAGCGCGGCTTTTTCTTCGCCGATTTCGTCGAGCAGCATTTGCAAAGCGCCGATGGCGGCTAAAGGATTGATAACATTTTTGCCGGTATACTTTGGTGCTGAACCGCCAATGGGCTCAAACATGGAGATACCTTCGGGATTAATATTCCCCCCCGCCGCAATCCCCATTCCCCCTTGAATCATTGCTCCCAAATCGGTAATGATATCGCCAAACATGTTGTCGGTAACGATCACATCAAACCATTCGGGGTTTTTGACAAACCACATACAGGTGGCGTCGACGTGCGAGTATTTACGTTTGATATCCGGATAATCTTTTTGGCCGATCTCGTGGAAGGCTCTTTCCCAAAGGTCCCAGGCATAAGTCAAGACATTGGTTTTGCCGACTAGAGTTAATTGTTTGCGCTTATTGCGCTTCCTAGTATATTCGAAAGCATAGCGCAAGCAGCGTTCCACTCCTTTGCGGGTATTGACTGAAACTTGGGTAGCCACTTCATCCGGGGTTCCTTTCTTTAAGTAACCGCCGGTACCAACATACAATCCTTCCGTGTTTTCTCTGACCACCACAAAGTCAATTTCGGCCGGCCCCTTGTCTCTAACTGGAGTCCAGACATTGGGATAAAGTTTAACTGGCCGCAGATTGATATATTGATCGAGCGCAAAGCGCAGTTTAAGAAGCACACCGTGCTCTAAAATCCCCGGTTTAACATCCGGATCGCCGACTGCACCTAGATAGATAACATCACATTCTTTTAATTTCTCAACGTCAGCATCGGTTACCAGTTGGCCGGTCTTAAGATACCTTTTGCCG
>JASEHX010000074.1 GCA_030018645.1 Candidatus Margulisiibacteriota bacterium
TCGGCAGAAGAGTATTGTCTTAAATTTTATCTATTATTTGACAAAGTTTGCAGTATTACTTGGATACAGATTTCTTATATATGCAATTTCCGCAGCCAGTCCTTGCTCAATCCCGGTTTGCGGTGCATAACCAAGGACGTTTCGGGCTTTGGTCAAATCGGCCGAGGTGTGACGGACATTGCCGGGCGGGTTGTCAATCCAGGTAATTTCAGCTTGATCTTGACCGATTAGTCTTTGCAAAATTTCAATCACCTGCGGGATAGTTACGACTTTCCCCCCGCCTACATTGAAAACTTCGCCAGCTGGAGCAAATCTAGCCAGTAAATTGGCCTGCACTACATCTCCAACGAAAGTAAAATCCCTCCCCACTTGGTCGCGATGGGCGCGGATGGGTTGGCCGGCGAGCATGACTTTAATAAATTGGTGGAAGGACATGTCTGGCCGCTGGCCGGGGCCATAGACGGAAAAATAACGCAACGCAACAACCGGGATATGAAAATTGGCAAAATAGGCCAGACAAATTTGTTCGGCGGATAATTTGGTAACGCCGTAAGGAGAAAAGGGGCGACAGGGAGCAGTTTCGGCCAGTGCCTGTCCGCCCGCATCCCCATAAGCGGAAGAAGATGAAGCGTATACAAAACGCTTGAGAGTATCAATTCCAATCAAGGCTTCAAGCAAGCGTTGGGTAGCTAAAATATTATTATTTACATAATCCTCAAAAGACGCGCCCCAACTGGTGCGCACGCCGGGCGTGGCCGCTTGGTGGAAAACATATCTAAAGCGACCTTCTCTGGCCAAGGCTTCCAAGTCAGCTTCCAATAAGTTGCCTTCGATTAAAGTAAAATTGGGCCGACGGCGCAAAGCAGCCACGTTCATTTCTTTAATTTCTCGCGGATAATTGGGGGCAAAGCAATCAATGCCGACCACTTGCGTCTTTCTATCCAGGACCAATCTTTTTGCCAGATTGCTGCCGATAAAACCAGCGGCGCCGGTGATTAGTACTTTGGGCATAATTCCTCTCTTTTATAAAAAGTCAACGTGCGGGTGCTGTTTGCCCCGTAATGTTTCTAATGTTTGCTTGATGCCGGCAGTTTCTGCGCTAATTAAGGGGAAAGGGAAAGCGTTGAGAACTTTGTTCATATAAGTCAAAACACAAATCGGTGGGCAGGAACGATGGAATAATTCTTGGTTTAAGCGCTGGATAACTTTTTTTCTTTGCGGCCCGCGCCAAATATTGGCAAAAGAACTGACCGCCAGGTCTCCTATGCAAAAATCGGGGTTGCCGTTCTGCTCGGCGCAAAGATAGACCTTTCCGTCGTAAGCAATGCTTACCCGCCAGGGATGTGCCAAGCAAAAGGGAACTTGGGTTTGCTGTGGGCGAAGGATATCCTCAAACCGCTCTTCAATAAATATGGAAGAAAGTCCCCTAATCCCCGCCGCAGCCGGCAGGACTAATCCGCGATATTTTGTCCCCGCGTCGGCCGCCAATTCAGCGGAAAGCTGGGTTTTATCTGCGCCGCCGTAATGGACCGTTGGGCGGAAAGCGATATAATCAATCCGGCCGCCGGAGGGGTCAATTAGGGAATGGAGAAAAGAGCCAAAATCGCCGATAACTGCCAAATTGCGTTCATTGACGATTATCCCCAATCCGACCGTTGTCCTAACTCGCGGATCAAGTTTAAGAATTGCAATGTGTTTTAATATGCCAAGAATTTGGGAAAAATAGTGCCGGCGCGACGGATAGCAATGAAAGCGGCGGTGAGATTCTGGAGTAGGAGCGTTAATGCTGATGCGAATAAAGGCCGGCGCAATTTCAAACAATAGGGTTTCAACCATTTTCCTGGTTAACATTGATCCGTTAGTGAAAAGCCCGTTTTGCATGCCAAGCGTTTTGGCAAAGCGCATCCCGTCCAGGAATTGTGGATGTAAGGTCGGTTCTCCGCCGCCGGTCCAAATGATTCCTTTTACTCCTGCTCTGGACAATTCCTCTAACAAATGTTTCATCAGCACAAAGTCCATATAGCGTTTCCCTTTTTCCGCGGCGGTGCGCGTTTTCCAATCGCGGTAGGTGCAGTCGGGGCAGGCAAAGGTACACTCTAAAGTTGGCACGAATTCGGCGGTAATGGGCTTTACTTCATAGATATTGCCTTGTAGAAAGGCATCGATCTGCGGCAAGTGGTGGATCCACTTTCCAAAACCAAAAGGGCCATAGCGTTCTCTTGAGCGGTACGATTGTTGGATGCGGGCGGCAATTTCTTCCATACTGCGTGGGGGAGTAAAATTTCTAATAAAAGAAACACGCCTTTGGGCGGGAAGGGTATCAGCAAAAAATCCCGCATATTGTCGGAGGTGAATTCTTACCATAAATTAATCTCCACATTGATTCAATAATTAAGCGTCCGCAGGAGGTGGTTTTTTTCCAAAAATTCTCTTACCGCTTCTTTTAATAATACTAAACGAAGCGGGTTAATGTATCGCTGGGTGCGGGGAACCCTTAAAAATTGAGTTCTAACATTACCCGTGATATCGCCGAGTAAAGTCGCCTGTTCAAAATATTTGCGGCCGCGGATGCGATTGGGGCGCACCCAAACCGGAGGAGCATAATTAAACGCAAAAGCACCCAAGCGGAAAGTAAAATTACAGCTATTAAAAGGTGTTTCCCAAATGCGGGCCTGTTCCGTCAATTCTTCGGGCAAGACAAAATGTTCCAATAGGCGTGGTATCCCATCAAGCATTACCGGGATCCCGCCGGCTTCGATGGCTCTCTGGTTTACCAGTTCAACGGTTGCGGCAAATTGTGTCCTGGCGTGCCGGCCAAGGATTTTTCGGTACAATGGACTGCTGATATCTGCGGCCAGGTTACTGTCGCTGGAGCAGAAAAGGTGACGGAT
This sequence comes from Candidatus Margulisiibacteriota bacterium, assembly GCA_030018645.1. Classification (GTDB taxonomy): domain Bacteria; phylum Margulisbacteria; class WOR-1; order O2-12-FULL-45-9; family O2-12-FULL-45-9; genus JASEHX01. The sequence continues at coordinate 2,892 of JASEHX010000074.1, forward strand.
TCCCAGTTTCATGGCAAGTTCCAGCATCCCGCTGGTCTTAAACAAGAGCGGGAATTGACCATGTCCGCTTCCAAAAAAAAGCAGTCTTTTTTTCTCCGGGTCCCTTGCCAAATTGCCGCTGCGGTCCAGTAAAGGAAAGACGCCGGGTTGTTCAAAAAAATGGACTTGATTGGAGTCCAAGCCAAAATACTGGCTAGCTGTAAAATGATCCCTTACAATCCTTCCTCTTTCTCCCGCCGGTATCATAATGAACCAATGGATAATTGTAGCACTTATTTCTTGGGCGGCTAATATGTCAGCGGCTTGGATTCCCAAGAAACTAGTATTTAATTCACAGATAGGGTAGGCCCCAATCGAGACGGGAGAGGGTGTTCCAAGGAACTCCATTCCGGCGCCGGTAATTATCGTGCCGCGGGCAAGAAATGGCAATTCGGCTAATCCAGCTGATTCTAATTCGGTATCTTCGATGGGGCCAATTTCATCGAGTTCATATGGTTTTAGTATCCGAATTTCACCTTCAATTTGTCCGGTTATTGGCGAGAAGGCCAAAGCTCTTTTCCTGAAAGCGGCCAATTCTGCCCAATCAATTTGTTGTAAATCTTTCAATAAGGCGGTTAATTCGTCAAAATTGACAATATCTTTGAAAACACAAGCTTGGCTGTTTTCAGCGGCAGTGAGGATTAAGAGAGTCTGTTCTGGCGCCAATAAATTGCCCCTGACAATTTGGGCAACATACGGGCTAACCGCGTCCAATTTTTCTTCAGGGAGAAAAGATTGAAATGCAAGGCGGGCTGACGGATCGGCATGCTCCATGCCTAAAAATGGTACAGCTAGCAGCGTCCTAAACAGTCCGGTTTCTCTGCGGGCAAATTCTTCAAAAGAAGTCACCTTGGCGGGATCTTCAATTTCCACTACCCGATCGGCAAATCGGCGGGCGACTTCAGCAATAGCTATCATTGATAAATTTGGAAAGGGAGAGAAGTGTTCAAATCCCAAACCAGCCGGGGCGAGCGCCGCCAGCGGGAAAATGCCTAAAAATGGGGACTTGTAATTGTAAAAGATTGAAGGAACGGCCCGTGCAAAAATCCGTTCGCCATGAATTTTGAGATAAGCCGGGATCAGTCCGGTTTGCCAGTCATGGCAGACCACAACGTCGGGCGGTGCGGCGTGATTTTGAAGAAAAAGTAAGGTCCCTAGAGAAAAAAAGATGATTCTTAATAGTTCATCTGGTTCAGCATAGATTTTTTCCCGATCAAAAAGGGCTGGATTGCCGATCGAAAAGAATTGGATATCACCCAAGTGTCCTTCTTTGACGTTTACTGGTAAAAGTTTTTCCGGCGCAAGCTGAACAGAATGGGGTAAGGTTAGAAACGCTGGTTTGTGGGTAGATACCGGACGATGTTCGGGGATGACTACCGAGCAATTGATTCCAAGCTTCCTCAATTCCGCCGGGATTCCACAGGCAAAAAAGCCAGGTCCCGGCCCGGCATGGGCAAAGGGCTGTAAGGCCCAGCTAATATGGTATACATTTAGTAGGGCTTTTTTGGCTGGTGAAAACTGCATATTGACCCCGCAGGTTTATCTTACCAATGGTGAAAAAATTTCAATATTTGTAGCTTTTTTTACCCGCGACTAAACTCATCTGGTAAATTTCCTGCCTCATCCATAGCCACCAGGATGGGGTCGAAATTATACCGCATCATTCTTTCGGCCAAATGAAAGCGGGCTTGAGCCCCGTGCTTGCCCAATAAAGTTTCTCTCCAGCCAGATATTTTTTTAGCAACGAGAGTGTAATAATCGGCATAACCCAAGCCGTGTAAAAATCCCTGCGGTGCATGGTCAGCAGCTTGCTGGGGGCCTTTCAATCCATCAAATAGGTTGCGAGTGATTTCATCAACCACCAAAGTCCCGCCGCCGCATCGGTTGGCTGCGGTTAATTCATAGCCCATCCAGGTTTCCAGCCCGACCATATGGATAAATCTCCCCCTAACTACGGTTGGTTTGGATACGATACTGACTTGCGGAGGTTGGGCGGCAAGTTGATCAAAACCAGCAATAACCCTTTCGAGGTTGCCCCAAAGAAAAGTAGTGTTTAATGTCGCGGGCGGCCTTTGATTGGAAACATATGAGTCGGGGATGCAGGGGGTTTCCACTTGTAGTCCATTGCCAAAGTAACCGCCAAATTGACCATTTGCATTTGGTACGGCGAGCATGGTCATTTGGTCCAACGTGCCTCTTTGCTGGGAAGCGCCGAGAAAAGCGGGCAAAAGTAAAACCCAAATAAACTCGTCACCGTTGGTTGAAATAACCGTTTTAACTCCAACTTCCCGCATTGCCCCCATAATCCCGTAGGTATGAGCCAACCTTGGATTATCTCCATGGCCGGCAGGGTAGAATTCGGGCAGTGCAGTTAAAGCCTCGTCATTTAAATCATAGCGTTGTGCTTCTTGCTGGCACCATAAAAGCATGTCTTCCTTCCAACGGCTGGCGTCAGTTTTAGTTCGTATATGTTTGGCATACTGGCCGGCAGAGAAAGGTATGACCATTTCAGAAATCGGTAAGGCAACTTCCTGCGATAGGGCGTATTCAGCCAAGGTTTCAATCAACATGCCTTTAAAAGTGCGCGGCTCGCCGTTTACTTCGGTTCCTTCAATCGGATAAAGGTTGCGGTTCCTCTCGGCAGAAACCCCGTGCCTTTGAGCCCAGACATTATATTTTGGGAGCTCTTTGGCAGCGCGCATTCCGGCGCCGCCCCCAACATCTAGTAAACCAATGGAGGCATAGCCGGTGCCGCCGGTACGTCCCCTGATAATAGCTAATCCACGATCAAATGCATCCAAAAACTCTTGCGGTGAACTAAAGATTGGATTGCTATTGTCTGTTTCTCTTGTTCCAGCGGTTAATGGCCGCATTGCTTCGCGTGGGTATGGGGTAAAATCTTTATCCCCCAGCCGATTGCCCAATTCAATTAAAGCACCCTGTATTTTATAAAATTGTTCAACCCGGTCATATAACAGGCTTTTGGGAACGGCGTGTCCTTGTAAGGCAGGAGGCAGTCCGACTAAGTTTCCTAGTTCCCGATCCCTTCTTCCTAAAATTTCTGCTCGGATCGCAGCTTGGAATTCCGGATTAAAATTCCTCCTGGTTAATGCTTTGGGTAATCCAAGGGTTCTTCTCAAAAAACCGGCCGTAACTACTCTTTCTCTGTGCTGAATTGGGACAGCATCCATAAACGAACCAGACCGTAATAAAGAAACCATACAATTCCTCCTTTTCCATATTCTGTTATGCTAAACGACATTATTGTTCTTCCCGCTTTTATTTCGTACAGTCGACAAGAAAATTTCACATAATCCCCCTTTTTGAGAAATTGAAAGTAGAGTGATTTTTTTTGTGTCGTCGCCAAATGGTGAAGAT
>JASEHX010000075.1 GCA_030018645.1 Candidatus Margulisiibacteriota bacterium
CTTCCCATTTTGAGTCCAGTCCTTATTTTTATTTCTATAACTCTGAATACTTACTAAATAATGGCTTGACAAACTATTCCCTTGGAGTATAATCCGCATAGCACTGAAATCTAATAAAAAGGAGGTGAAATGAATTGAAAAAAGCAGTTGCATTATTGACGGTTTTAGCGTTTGTAGTTGTATTAGCAGCCAGCGTATACGCTGAAGATACACGGTCTGCTGCCGAAAAAATTGCTTCCGGGCAAGAATACTTGAATGCTTTGGATACAAAGATCATCAAGTACCGCAAGCTCGGAAACAATACAATGGTAGCAAAGCTGCAGGCGGAAAAGAAAAGCACGCTTGCAAAGCTCGCGGCATGGAAAGCTGAGATGGCGGCAGAAGGCCCCGCTCCAGTAACTCCTCCGCCGGCTCCGGTTATAAAAGCTGCTCCGGCTCCAGTTTCGGCTGGATTGTTCGGATGGGGTTTGAATACCGGGTACACCGTTGGTTACATTGCCGGAAATTCAGTTACTCTACTTAGAGCTGACATGATTTTAGGCGATGGCCTCGGTCTTGGATCATTGCTGGGAATGGGATCGGATACGATTAACTGGAAGATCGGGTTAGGTGGTGCCATGGGAACTGATGTTAATGGAACCAGCGCGAAAGCTATTCCATTATTCATTGACGGTATCATCAATATCCCGGCTGATCTTCTGGGAGGCGTTCAGTCCTATCTTGGCGGCGGCGTGAACTATGCACTTTATGGGACAGGGTCAACCACCGGTTCGTACGGCGGCGAGGTCTATCTCGGAATCAAGGGCGACATCGGTTTAGGCGGAAATTCCTATCTCGAAGTTAGCTGGTCCGATATCAGATCCGGCTCTGGCGTGACCACTCCTTACTCTATGAAAGGCGTAGGTGTTAACGTCGGAACACAGTTGATGTTATAAAGAGCAGAGCCCCTTTTTATTTTCTAAAGGAAACATGGACACTTTAGAGGAGAGAGAAGGGGTTCTCTCTTTTTGACTAACAACACGTCCCGATTTCATCGGGACTACAACTAACGACTAACAATTTATTACCCATTAAGCTAGCAAAGAATTTCTCCCGAATTGTTCACGAATTTTGCGCGAATATTATTAATGGTTCCAATCTCTTTTTCTTGGCTTTTAAGCCGGCAGCGGATAAAATTGGAGGTTAAACCAACGTCTTTTGATTCGATTAACACTTCAATTTTTTTGCCAAGGTGCTTTTTGGCGAAATCCTTGGTTAACCCCTCTCCGATTTTGCGCAAGACGGCAACTCTCTCTTTTATTTCACTGAGATCAATCTGGTTCGGGAGCAAAGCTGCCGAGGTCACTTCTCTTTTTGAATAAGGGAAAACGTGTAAACGGCTAAATTTCAGTTGTTTAATCAGTTTAGCTGTATTATTAAACGCTTTTTCCGTTTCTCCTGGAAAACCAACAATAATATCGGTGCCAATCCCGCAATCTGGGATTTTATTCCTAATATGCTCGATAAGTTGAATGAACTCATTAATAGAGTATTTGCGATTCATGGCTTGAAGAGTATTATTATCTCCGCTTTGCAATGGGATGTGCAAAGAATGGCACACATTGGGGGCATCAGCAATCGTATTGACCAGTTCCCTAGCCAGATACATTGGTTCAATTGAGCTCAAGCGAAGGCGAAGCAGGCCGTTAATTTTTGCGAACGCTGTTATTACGTTTGAAAGGGAGATATTCAGCAAATCTTTCCCATATGCTCCAAGGTTGATGCCGGTCAAGACAATTTCTTTTGCCCCGGCGGCAACCAATAGTTTTGCTTCATTTAATGTTTGCTTTAAGGGTTTGCTTCTTGTTTTTCCGCGAGCGTAAGGCACAATGCAGTATGAACAGAAGTTTTCACAGCCGTCCTCAATCATTAAGTTTTCCCTAATTCTTGCCGCATTGATTGATTTTATTTCTGGCAGTTTGGATGCTTTGCCGGGCGAATATATTTTAACTTGAGGGAAAAGAGCTTTGAGCTTTTCTCCGTGTAAATTGGCCAAACAGCCGGCAATCATGATTTCCGCTTTAGGGTTTTGCCGCAAAGCTCGGCGGATGGTACGCAGTGAAGTGCGCTCAGCGTTAAGGGTTACCAAGCAAGTGTTGATGATATAAATGTCAGCCGGTTGGTTGAATGGAACAATGGTGGAATCAGAAGACACTAACTCGGATTTTATACTTTCGGTTTGGAATTGGTTGGCCCGGCAGCCGACGGTAAAAAAAGAATACTTTGGGTTATTGGGCGAATTCATAATTAATCATTGAAAGCATGGCGATGCCGACTGTTTCGGTCCGCAAAATCCTGGGGCCCAGGGAAACGGAAATAAAGCCGGCTTTTTTAGCAAAAAGAATTTCTTTTTGGGAAAACCCGCCTTCGGGGCCAATGAGGATAAGGATATCCGGGTATCTGGGTATCCGGGAATGGAGATCAGGATAACAGGACAGCAGAGACTTTTTTAGGGTGTTTTCTTGTTCAAGTTCCCAGGGGATAAGGGCTAGGTTATAATTCTTAGCGGAAAAAATCAAATCGTCAAATTTTATTAAAGGTTTAACTTCCGGGATAAACGGCAGGCCGCATTGCTGGGCAGCTTCTTTCGCGATTGACTGCCACCTTGCCGGTTTTTCTCCTTTAGCAATCGTCCTTTCTGAAATTACCGGAATAATTCTCCAAACGCCTAACTCCGCACTCTTTTGGATGATCCAATCCATTTTTTTTGCTTTGGGCAGGCATTGAGCGAGGATAATACGGACATTGGGGGCAATTGCGCTTTCTTTTACCGAAAGGATTTTACAGGTGATTTTATCTTTCTCGATCTTATCTATTTTAACCGAATATGCTTTGCCCTGCCCGTCGAGTAATTCAATCTTCTCTCCCGGCCGCATGCGCAGAACATCCCTTATATGGTGGACATCTTCGCCGTAAATATGGGGGAGTTGATCTTTTTCTATGAAAAATCTATGCATTTCTGAACTTTTTTAGCAGATCTTCCTGGCCTTTAGTGACCCTAGAAGGGATTTCAACCTCAACCAAAATGAATAAGTGCCCTCTTTCATGATGATCAAGCGACGGCAGGCCTTTGCCTTTTAATTTAAAATTAGTATTTGGCTGGGTACCGGCCGGGATTTTAAGCGAAGCTTCCCCGTCAAGAGTGGGGATTTTTATCTCATCGCCAAGAATGGCTTGGATAAAAGATATTTTGGTGCGGTAATATAAATGATCGCCTTCGCGGTTGAATAAGGGATGGTCTTGGACAAAAATGAAAACGTATAAATCACCCGGACTGCCGCCCTTATAGCCGGCGTCGCCAGCACCGGAGATCCGCAAACGGTATCCGGAATCGATTCCTGCCGGAATTTTTACTTTAACAATATGCCGTTTTTTCTCGCGTCCTTCCCCGCGGCAGGTGGGGCAGGGGGAAGAGATAGTTTCCCCGGTTCCCCGGCAAGTGGGGCAGGGAACCACTTGGGTAAAACTGCCTAAGATGGTTTGCTGGCTCTTGCGGATTTGCCCGGTTCCGCCGCAATGGGAACATTTGATTGGAGTGGTGCCTGGTTTTGCTCCGGTTCCTTTGCAGGTTTGACAGCTGACCGAGTGGACAATTTCCAGTTCTTTTTCTACGCCTTTAGCGGCTTCTTCTAAGGTGATCTTTAAGTCAAAACGAAGGTCCGAACCCCTTTCCCTAGAGGCCCTTCTTGCGCCGCGCTGTCCGCCCATAAAGATATCAAAAAGGTCGCCAAATTCGCCAAAACCCTCAAACCCTTGGAAACCTTTGCCAAAATCAAATCCGCTAAATCCGCCCGCACCGCCCATTCCCGGGCCGCCCGCGGCGCCAAAGTAATCGTACTGGGAACGTTTGTTAGGGTCCGAAAGTACCTGGTAGGCCTCGTTGATCTCTTTAAATTTTTCAGTTGAGCCGGATTCTTTATTAACGTCGGGATGATATTTGCGCGCCAGGTTGCGGTAGGATTTTTTTATTTCATCGGCACTGGCGCTTTTGGATACTCCCAAAATTTCGTAGTAATCACGTTTAGGAGGCATCTCACTGTTTATCCTCTTGCGCTTTTTTCGCTTCAGAGGACGGGTCTTCTTTTATTTCCGCGTCGGCGTCAACTGTTTTCCCTTCGTGTTCATTCGTTTGTCCTTGTTCTGGTCCTTGTCCTTGGTTTGGCCCGGCGGCTTTGTATAATTTTTCAGAAACGGCATAAACTTCTTTTTGCAGGTTTTCAAGCGCCTTTTTAATTAGTTCAATATCTTTTCCTTCCAGTGACTTTCTGGCTTCAGCTATGGCCTTTTCCACTTTTTCTTTGTCCGCCGCGTCAATTTTGTCGCCGGCATCTTTGATGGTTTTTTCGGCAGTATAGGCCATTCCATCAGCCTGATTGCGGACATCAACCTCTTCTTTGCGTTTTTTGTCGTCTGTCGCATGGGCATCGGCTTCTTTTTTCATTTTATCGATCTCATCTTTGGAAAGGCCGGAAGAAGAGGTTATGGTAATCTTTTGTGACTTATTTGTCCCTTTATCCTTGGCGCTGACATGCAAAATGCCGTTAGCATCAATATCAAAGGTTACTTCCACTTGCGGGATGCCGCGCGGGGCGGGGGGGATACCGTCCAAATGAAATCGTCCCAACGTCCGGTTATCGGCGGCCATGGTCCTTTCGCCTTGCAAAACATGGATTTCCACCGAAGTTTGCCCGTCAGCTGCGGTTGAAAATACTTGGCTCTTAGAAGTTGGAATGGTGGTATTCCTTTCAATTAACGGGGTCATGACCGAGCCAAGAGTTTCTATCCCCAAGGTTAATGGAGTTACGTCTAATAAAACCAATTCTTTTACTTCCCCGGCTAAAACGCCGCCCTGGATGGCTGCACCGATCGCGACTACTTCATCAGGATTGACACCCTTGTGGGGTTCTTTGCCAAAGAAACTTTTCACCGCTTCCTGCACTTTGGGCATGCGGGTTTGGCCGCCGACTAAAATTACTTCGTCAATTTGGCTGGCCGATAGTCCGGCATCCTGCAAAGCTTGCCGGCAGGGAGCGATACTGCGCTCAATCAACTGGCCGACCAGTTGCTCCAATTTGGCACGGGACAAACGGAGCAATAAATGTTTGGGCCCGTTTTGGTCAGCGGTGATAAAGGGTAAGTTGATTTCGGTTTCGCTGACGGTGGAAAGCTCGCATTTAGCTTTTTCGCTAGCTTCCTTGAGGCGCTGCATGGCCATGCGGTCTTTGGAAAGGTTAATGCCGCTTTCTTTTTTAAATTCATCCAACAGCCATTGGATAATTTCCTGGTCAAAATCATCGCCGCCTAAATGGGTATCGCCGTTAGTCGATTTTACTTCGAAGACCCCTTCGCCAATTTCCAGGATAGAAATGTCGAAAGTTCCTCCGCCTAGATCATAAATAGCAATTTTTTCATTTTTCTTTTTATCAAGACCGTAAGCTAATGATGCGGCAGTTGGTTCGTTGATAATCCTCACCACCTCTAAACCAGCAATGGTCCCGGCGTCTTTGGTGGCTTGCCGCTGACTGTCGTTAAAATAAGCTGGAACAGTAATCACGGCTTTTTTTACCGGTTCGCGCAAAAATTCTTCAGCCGATTGTTTTAGCTTTTGGAGGATCATGGCCGAGATTTCGGGCGGAGTATAATCTTTGTCGTCAATTTTGACTTTGGCTTCGCCTTTGCCGCCTTCTAGGACGCGGTAGGGGACATATTTTAATTCACTGCCAATTTCGTTGAAGCGCCGGCCCATAAAACGTTTGATCGAAAAAACAGTATGTTCCGGATTGGTAACCGACTGGCGTTTTGCCACTTGTCCGACTGTTTTTGAGCCGTCTTTTTGGAAGGATACCACCGAAGGCGTAGTTCTCCCCCCTTCGGAATTGGGAATAACCGTTGGTTCCCCTCCCATCATTACCGCCACACAGCTGTTAGTCGTACCCAAATCGATGCCAATAATCTTTTCGTGCGCCATTATTTATACCCCTTTCTTCTTTGAAACTATAACCATCGCTGGTCTTATTACCCGTCCGTTTAGAGTGTACCCTTTTTGCAGTTCTTCGATGTTCATCCCTTCCGGTCCGTCCTGTTCTTTTTGCAAAATAGCTTCATGCATATTGGGGTCGTACGTCTTCCCCAATGCTTCAATTTCGCTAACCCCATGTTTTTTAAGGGTATCTTCAATTTGC
>JASEHX010000076.1 GCA_030018645.1 Candidatus Margulisiibacteriota bacterium
TGGTAGAGAGTGGTTATTGCTAACTAAAAGTATTTGGATAAGCGAAAAAAACGGGGATGATAAGTTTGCATTTCAACACCCAGCACCCTTTTTAATCAATGACATACGAAAATTGATTAGATTTTTTACTAAAGAAAATATGGTTGTTCTTGACCCGTTTTGTGGCTCCGGAACAACCTTAGTTGCTAGTGCCAGAGAAAACCGAAAAGGAATAGGCATAGATCTAAACAAAAAATATTGTCAGATGAGTCGAAAACGCTTGCAGGATTTGAAGTTAGGGAAAAATCAGCAGATTATTTGTGGTGATTCGCTTAAGAAAATATCTAAAATTAAGGGAAAAATAGATTACTGCGTAACCTCGCCGCCATACCACAACATCTTGAGACACAATGGCGGTGGGTTAAGAGACTCTAAAGACAAAGATGTACGCAATGGTTCTCGTCTTGGTGTTGAGTATTACTCCAACGATAAACGAGATCTAGGAAATCAAGCGCAATATAAAGACTTTCTGCGATTATTAAAAGAAGTGATGGCGGAAGTTTATAAAAAATTGAGAGAAAAAAAATACTGCTCAATTATCATTAGCGATTTTACGGTAAATAAAAAAGAGACGAACGCGAGCGGTGATGTTATACGGCTTATGCAGGATATAGGATTTGGTTTTGAAGGTGCGGTTGTACTTGTTCAAGACAATAAGCCGCTTTATCCCTTTGGCTATCCCTATGCCTACAAAATGAATCATCATCATCAGTATATTTTGAATTTTAAGAAAATATAATATTTCATGAAGTTTTCAAAAGAAATATTTAATATGTTAGGCTGGTCTCAAAAAAGCGATGACTTTATTATCGGTAAAGACAACTTTTCGAATCTACAAATAAGCTCAACCCCAGCAGTTGAACAGTTTTATTATTTTTTTCATCAAAAAGATAGAAGACTGATAAAACAATTTGTTCTTGATGAGAAAAAACAAGTTGATTACATATGCAGAGTAACTTTAATAAAAAAAGGTGATAAATTTACACCAAGATTAACTTTTTCTGTTCGCGATAAAACTAAAAAAATAATTGATAATAAAGAGACAACGCCTACAAACATTAAAGCAAATGTCAGCTTGGATGACTGTTATGATAATTTTTGGAAGTTAATATCTTTTCTTCAATCTTTGCGCGACATAGAAATCCCGAAGGAAAAATTTTCTCTCGTATCTCAAGATGAAGGCGAAATTGTGTCAGCGTTGCGTGGTCGTGGGACTGATAGCGTTGTAAATATAATCAAACAACTTTTTTCTGCATCTCCTGATGTTTTATTAACGCAAAAGGACATAAATTCTCTTTTAAGAAGGAGGGAAAAATTGGCGGGATTCAAGCAATCCTTAACTGAACATTCGGCAGATGAAGGTTGGTGGCAAGATTTTTTTGAAGATAATAAATGGATCTTCGGATACGGATTAAATTATGAGATTTTAAGACAACAGCAATCTCAACCAACATATGGCGGAGTTAAAATGGACGGAAAGGGTGGGCAACGAGGTGATAATTTAATGTCCACAACTGGGGATCTAAATTTCACAGTTCTTGTTGAGATCAAAACTCCCTCAACTCCACTTTTGCAAGGAACACAAGAAATAAGAAATGGGGCATGGAGTTTATCAAAAAATCTTACAGATGCCCTTTCTCAAATTCAAGCGAATATCCAAACATGGGAAAAACAAGGATCCGAACAACCAGAAAATCGGGATAAGCTGGAGAAATTATCTGTTTTCACTGTCAAACCAAAGGGTATTATTGTAATCGGTTCATTAAGCCAGATTGTAGATAGAAATAAAAGAGAAACTTTTCAGCGGTTCCGGAAATCAATTCACGGCATTGATATTATTACTTACGATGAGCTTTTTGAAAGAGCAAAATTTATTGTTGAGAATGAATAAATTTTGAGCGGCGCGCCAGTTTTACTGGCACGAAATTCGGCGGCGGAAAAGCGAGGGCGGGCAAAAATTCCTTCCCCCCAACCCCCTTTTTACCCGTCCGAAGTTTTAACGAAGGAGGGCCTTTTTGCCCGCCCGAGCGAAAATTATCAAAAGTCAGCGTCCGGATTTTCTTTGAAAAAAGTTCGGATTTTGTTCAAGACAGACAGCTTATCCAATTTCCCCCTTTACAATTCTGACCTTCCAGCGTTATAATGCTGGCAAGTTCATTAGGAGGTGTTTTCAATGGTAAAAAAGTTAAGTTGGCTGCTGGTTTTTGTTTTGGTCCTGTCGGTGAGTTGTTTTGCCGTGCGCCGCGGGGTAGTGAAGGCAGAAGAACCCAAGGATGAAGTTGTAGGTCAAGCTTTGGTTAAGGTAGGAAGCAATGTTAATGTGCCGGTTGGGGAAACAGTGCAGAGCGCAGTGGCTGTGGGCGGATCGGTGGTAGTAAACGGTAAAGTGGTAGAAGATGTGGTGGCAGTTGGCGGTTCGGTTACACTCAAAGAAGGGGCAGAAGTTGGCGGGAATGTAGTGTCAATTGGCGGGGCGGTAGTGAAGGAAGGGGGAGCAATTAATAAAGCCAAAACAGTTGAAGTCAACATGCCGGCCCTTATCCCGGTGATTGGATTTTTATCCATGGGCAATTTTATGGCGGCCGCCATTATTTTGTCTATCCTAACTACCTTGGGCTTTATTGTCCTGGCCGCTCTGCTAGTGGCTTTATTTACTCCCCAGGTCGGTAAAACATCGGCCAAAATTGAAAAGAAGTTTTGGCAAACTTTCTGGTGGGGAATTTTTTCTCCTATTTTGGTCACTCTTCTTTTGATCGCTTTAGTGCTTAGCTTGGTTGGTATATTATTAATCCCGATAGTCTTATTGGTCTTTATCGCCGCCTGCGTTTTTGGTTATGTCGCAGCAGCCCAGCTCTGCGGAAAAAAATTAATGCAAGCCCTGCGCCTGCGCGGTAAACCGATGTTAGCCGAAGTAGTAGTTGGTTTGATATTACTGTGGATTATCAACATGATTCCCGTTATTGGCGGCGTGGTGAATGCGGTCATCGGGATATGCGGTCTTGGCGCGGTTGCGGTGACAAAGTTTGGAACGGCACAGTAACAAGGAGCGTAGGAAAAATACACCCAAGCTGGAGCTCCCTTCAAAATTCCGGCAGGATATTGTAGGAATACTGCTCCTGGCCTTGGCGCTATTTATTTTCGGTGCCAATGTATCCAATGCCACCGGCTTTTTAGGATTGTTAATTGTTAAAACTATCCTAACGTCATTTTTAGGCATTGGTGTCTTAGTTCTTCCCATCTTTATTGGAGCCTACGGTGTTATCCTTCTTATGCGCCACGAAGTCAAAGAGCTGCGGGTGCGTTTAACCGGCCTGCTTATCCTCTTTTTATCTTATATTACCGTCGCACAATTTGTGGGGCCGAAGTATTTCAAGGGGATTAACCAAGACTATTTGCAAGGGGCAGGGGGGATGTTGGGATTTGGCCTGAAGTTTGCTATGGTACGCACCGTGGGGGTGTGGGGCGCCTACCTTATTATCACGGCCTTGATCTTAATTGGGATACTAACCGTCCTTAATGTAACTTTCATCAACATCTTGGATTTTATTAAAGCAATTTTCAGACCGGGAGAGGCGAGGGATAAGGGGAAGGAGAAGGTGAAGGTGGCCGAAGCGCAGGCGAAAGTGGAACAGCTTACCCCGCCGATACCCGAGCAAAAACCGGTGATTGAATTTCCCCTGCCCAAATTTGATTCCGACATAGAAATTGCCAATAAATTTAAGACGGTGTCATCCGATGCTCCGCAAAAACGCTATTCCAAATATAAATTGCCGCCGATCGATCTTTTGGAAGACGCGACTGCTAAAGAAAGACAACAGTCGGAGCGCCTGCGCGAAACCACCGAACTGCGCAAAAAATTATTAGAAGAAGCCCTGCGCAGTTTTGGGGTGGGTGCAAGGGTAGTTTCCATTTTTCAGGGGCCGGCGGTGACTCGTTTTGAATTACAGCCCGATCCAGGGGTAAAAGTCAGCCGCATTGCTAACTTATCCGACGATATTGCTTTAAACCTGGCGGCCCAAGGAGTCAGAATTGAAGCGCCGGTTCCGGGAAAATCAGTTGTCGGCATTGAGGTGCCCAATGCAACGATTACCCCGGTGCGCCTGAAAGAAATTGTCAAAACCCGTGAATTTACAGACAATTCTTCCAAACTTTTTGTGGCCATTGGCAAAGATTTAGCCGGCCTCCCCATTTTTGGCGATATTTCCCGCATGCCGCACTTATTGATTGCCGGGACGACCGGTTCAGGGAAAAGCGTTTGCATCAATTCGGTTATTACTTCAATCTTACTGCGCGCCCGCCCGGACGAAGTTCGCATGCTGATGATTGATCCTAAAATGGTGGAGCTTTCGGTTTTCGACGGTATTCCGCATCTGCTTGCGCCAGTAGTTACCGATGCCCGGAGAGCGGCTGCCACATTGAAAGAATGGGTGGTCCACGAAATGGAACGCCGCTACAAAATTTTCCACGACAGCGGGACGAGGAACCTCCAGGCCTACAATCGGAAAATAGGCGAAGAAGGACAGCTGCCCGAAATTGCGGTAATTGTCGACGAATTAGCCGACCTCATGATGATTGCCGCCAACGATGTTGAGTCCTCCATTTGCCGCATTGCCCAGTTGGCGCGGGCTACCGGCATCCATTTAATTATTGCCACCCAGCGGCCGTCGGTGGATGTTATTACCGGCTTGATTAAAGCCAACATCCCTTCACGCATTGCTTTCGCGGTGGCCACTCAGATTGACTCGCGGGTTGTTCTTGATATGTCGGGGGCGGAAAAATTATTAGGGCGCGGGGATATGTTATATAATCCAATCGGCGCTATGAAACCCATCCGCGTGCAAGGATCATTTGTGACGGATAAGGAAACTGAACGGATCATTAAGTTTGTAAAAGAACAAGCACAGCCGGAATACCTTGAAGCCATCATGGCGCTGAAGGGGACGGAGATTGGGAAGGGAAAAGGGGTAGGGGATAGGGAACAGGGGGACACTGATGCGCAAGGACATGATACTCTATTTGCCGATGTGGCCCGTTTAATCATAGACAGCCAACAAACCTCAACTTCTTATATCCAAAGAAAATTCCGCATCGGCTATAACCGCGCCGCCCGCCTGATGGATGAAATGCAGGAAGCCGGTATCGTCAGCCCGCCGGAGGGGGAGTTGAAGACCAGAAGGGTTACGGCAACAAGAGAGAAGCTGGAATCATTTGGGCCCAGTAGGATTTGAACCTACAGCCTGTCGATTATGAGTCGATTGCTCCACCCTTGAGCTATGGGCCCTAATTAACTAACAACACGATCCGACTGCGTCGGATCTACAACTAACGACGAACAACTGTATTGACTATTATCCTAACATGCCTTGACGGTTTCCTGCAATATAAGCTAAACTTAAAAATATTGTTATTGTAGTTGTTAGTTGTAGCGAGTTCCGATAAAATCGGAACGAGCGTGTCGTTAGTTGGTAGTTAACCTGGGTGCGTAGGTCAGTGGTAGACCGCTTCCTTCACACGGAAGAAGTCAGAGGTTCGAGCCCTCTCGCGCCCATTCTCCTACGTCCTACGGGCTGCGGAGAATAGAAGGGCGGATAGTTCAGTTGGTTAGAACGCCTCGCTTACACCGAGGAGGTCACAGGTTCGAGTCCTGTTCCGCCCATTCGAATGTGGTATAATCTAATCAGGAGGCGATAAAAAATGGCTGAAACAGCAAAAAATGTGAATGACTTGTTAAAGCAGATTGAGCATTTTGAAAATACGATCAAGAATTTAGAACAAAATGTGGCCAAGCTCAAAGAAAAATTGGCCGAGAACCAGCAAAAGTACGGGGATGATATTTCAAAGTGGCCGAAGTAGCTAGCATGGCCCCATCGTCTAGGGGTTAGGACACCAGCTTTTCAAGCTGAGAACCGGGGTTCGATTCCCCGTGGGGCTACCATCTTTTCCAGACGAACCGCCGGATTTTCAAAATCGGCGGTTTTTGCTCCTGACTTCCGCACAACCTCTAAAAAATGCCAATTTTCCTCGTGAGAAGTTGCGATTAGGGTGATGCAAAAGCTAAAATGGATGGATGTTCATCAGAAAAATACGCAATCGGAGCGGCTCGAAAAATCTACACTTGACCCCATTGTCTAGACCACTTTTAGTTCAAAGTTAGATATGCTTTTC
>JASEHX010000077.1 GCA_030018645.1 Candidatus Margulisiibacteriota bacterium
CGTTTTCCGGCCGGCTGGACACCACGCTTGGTCCAGTGGTATCTAAGGTCGTGGTTGTGGTTGAAGTGGTTGTGGTGGTAGTAGTTGTTGTTGTCGTGGTTGCCGCCGTAAAGCTCCAGCTCGTATTGCTGGCCAGCGCGTTGCCATATAAGTCCTGTATCCCCGTAGTTGCCACGGCCGTATAATTGCCGCCGGATTGCAGATAGGAAGTTGGCTGGAAGATCGCCGCCTTCCCCACCGCCTCGTAGGATAAACTCCCACTTACCGTCCCTTCACTGCCGGTAAGATAAAAGGTGGCGAAGTTGATCGTGGTGGCATTCATATCTTCGGAGAACCGGATATAAAGATTGGTTGAGCGGCTTACCTCCGTTGCTCCGTCCGCCGGGTAGACCTCGGTTACGGTAGGGGCAGTTACATCCGAGCTGCTGCCAGTAGTAAAGCTCCAGGTATACGGCGCGGCCAGGTGGTTGCCGGCTATATCTGTTACGTAAGTATCAATGCTGGCAATATAGGTGGTTCCTGCCGCCAGCAAGCCCTCGGACATAAATGTGGCTGAAAAGGTGTCCGCTTCGTAAGTTACCATTCCCATCAAGTGCCCCTCTGCCGAGCAGAAAGTAAAGGTTAGATTATTGATCGTACTGACATCCAGCGCTTCGGAGAAAACCGCCAGCGCCCGGGCATTGATCGGTATGTTAAACAATCCGTTTTCTGGCCGGCTGGACACCACGCTTGGTCCAGTAGTATCTAAGGTCGTGGTTGTGGTTGAAGTGGTGGTAGTGGTAGTTTCGGTCGTGGTGGTATCGGTATCACTGGTAGTAGTAACCGTTGTTGTTGCCGTAACCGTGGTGGGAGTAGACGGGGAAATCACTTGGCCGCAGCCGAGGGAAAGAATGCCGTAAGCCGTTAGCAGTAAGCAAAGAAGCCAAAGACACCTTCTCCCTCTGGGACCTGCCTGTCCGGCCCGCCTGCCGGACGGGCAGGCAGGCAGGGAAGGTGCAAATTTATTACGCAAGCGGATGAGGGATAAGGGCATACGTAAATTTCATTTTAAACTAGCGTTGTCTAAATGTCAACCACAAAAATTTAGGCAAGGCCAATTGCCTTTTCCATCTTTGCGGCTCGGTGAATAAGCGATAGAGCCATTCGACGCCCATTTTTTGGGTCCAGAAAGGCGCCCGCTTCTTGCGGTCCGAGATGACATCTAAACTGCCGCCAATTACCATGGCAACCGGAAGGTTTAAATTCTTCAGGTGATGATTCAGCCATTTCTCCTGCCGGCCGGCTCCCAGGCCGACAAACAAGATATCCGGCTGGCAATTTTCAATCTTTTGGAGGGCTTCCAAATCGTCGCCAAAAAAGCCGTGCATTGTCCCTACAATTTTCAGCGCGGGATATTTTTGGACTAACTTATCTGCCGCTTCATCAGCAATACCAGGCGCACTGCCAAGCAGGAAGATTTTAAATTTATCACCGTATTTTTCAATTATCTTTAGCATCAGATCAATCCCGGAAACCCGCTCCTTTAAGGGTCTTCCTAAAATGCGCGAGACCACGACCATACTAATCCCGTCCGGTACTCTCAAATCAGCATTATTTATGATCTCTCTTAGTTCATGGTCTTTCTGGGCAGTAACAATAATTTCCGGATTGGGCGTGACAATTAGATGCGGACGGCTTTCTTGCAAATATTTCCCCACCCTTTGGATAGCTTCCAGCAGGGAAAGGTTATCAACTTTTACGCCGGCGAAACTAACAGTTTCCATAGCAAATCAAAATTCCTTTCCGCCTTTTCTACCAGCTCTTTCTTTTTTTTCTCTAAAGCTAATTTAACTTCCCGCCTATTCGCAATCACGGCTTCAATTTTCTTTTTGACCGTTTCAAAATCCAACTCTTTTTCAACGTCTATATACGGCTGATCAATTGATTTCATGAACGACTCGACCTTGGGATCATACGACAAACCAATCATGGGGACCGCATTGATGGCCGCGAAAATTAAGGAGTGCAGGCGCATGCCGATCAAAAGATCGCATTGGGAAATAATAGCTAGGATTTCGTCCGGCTTGGCGACGCGAAAATTGACGGTTGAATTGCCGTGCATATAGCCTAAAATCTTTGACGCAGCTTCCCTGTCCTCCGGTGACTGGAAAAGGAAGAAAAAGGGGTAATAGCCGTGGTTCTCGTGGATCCAATCGGCCGTTTTTGCCAGCAGTTCAAAGAGACGGTTGGAAGAAACCCGGTTTAAACTGCGGGCGGCAATACCAACCAGCAGTTGGTTATTGGCTTTCAAGGTTTCCAAGCCAAACAAATTTTTCCCTTTTTCTAAAACCGGGACCGGTAAAGTTAAAGTTGGGTCGGCCGTTTCCAATATCCTGCTCTTATCAACTCCCAACTCAATGATTTTGAGATAGGAATCATGATCGCGAACAGTAATTAAATCGCATAATTGCAGTACATAGGCGGCAATTCTTTGGTTCAGCTTCCGGCGCAGAGGACCAAACCCCTGCGCAAAAAACATGACCTTTTTCCTAAACAGCTTGGCCAATATAATAATTCCAACATAGTAGAAAAAACTGCGGCGGCTGGTTTTATCCTGGAAGAGCGAGCCGCCCCCGCTTAATAACAAATCGGCGCTGAACAATTCGCCAATAATTTGGCCCCATGCACGGCGCGGCAAGACGCAGATATTAGTTTGCGGGCCGCGCGCCTTTATCCCCTTAACAATAGCGGCCAGCACTGCTTCATCACCCGTATTCCCAAACCCGTAATAGCCCGAAATTACAACTTTCATTCTACGCTGTATTTTGCCGTCCACCAGACCAGCGAGCCGATAATGATGCCGATAACCAATCCGTTTAGGCTGCGGATAAAGGAAATGATCAGCGGGGTATGGGCGTGACAGAAGGAATTAAAGACCGATATGGGCGCAATAGTGCCAATCGCCGCCAATAACCAAAGCCATTTATACTCTCTGCGCAGCAGAAAGAATACCGCCAGGAAAAGGAAGGGATAACCGACCAAGAATTCCTTGGTCCGGGGACGCACCATTAAGACGGCTTCTAACATATTGCGGAAATATTTTTCAATCCCCGGCACCGGCAGGGAAAAATTGCCCGACCGGGCAACAAAGACCGCTAAAAGGCCTAAGACCAATAATCCGCTTATAACCACCATTAGCTTCACTTCGATATTGAGGAACTGCAGGAGCCGTTCTTTTAATTTACCTTGGGACAGTTCAAGGATAAAATAGAGGGCAACTAGCATAATAGGAATAATTAAAGCTGGTTTTATCCCCGCAAAGACCTCAACCCCGCTCATGAAGCGATAGTCAGCCAACAGGCCAATTAGAAGGAAAACACCAATGAATAATTCACCGATAATATTCAAGACCATTAGCATGGGAGCAAGAATGTTTTGGGATATTGCACTTTGCTTTTTAAAGTTTGAAATCACGGCATAAGACGGGAAAGTTACCGCCGCTATAAAAGCCAGCAGTTTTTGCAGGAGCAGGCCATAACCCAATGTGCCGACCAGCGCCATTCCGCATAAAGACCCAATTAAAACGCCGTACATTGTGGGGTGCGATACAGGGAAAAACAATTCCCATAAAAACAAAAAGCTAATGATAACCCCTGTGCCCAGCAGCAGTATTTGCCAGCCGGCCGGCGGAGCAAGGTATTCTTCGTTGGCCGCGCCAATTACAAATCCAGCATTGCTCAGCGAACCCATAACTTCTTTAAAATAAACTAAATTAAACGCCGCCGGCGAAGCATCAATTTGCGGGGGCAGGAAAGGCCGGATATAAAGCAAGTTAACCCTCCTTTCCGCGGCCGCGCGCGTAAACCGTTTTACCGCTTCGCCGCGGGTAATTTTTTTTAGTTCATCTTCCGGGATACTGTGTACGCGGAGAACGTTCCTGCCCATCAGTTTTTTTAAAGAAACATCGCCGTCTTGTTTTACAATTTCGATATAGCCGTACCTGATGTTATTTTTTTGCAGGGCGGAGGCCAATGCCCGCAATGAATCGGGATAGCCCAAAATTTCTTCTTTGTCAAAAACAATTACTTCTGCCCCTTTAAGGGACAATATTTTGCCTCCAATATTCCCCAAATGATAGCGGACATCATTGGCAGTTCGCGGTATTATTTTGAAACCCAAAGCAATTAAATATTTTTTTTGAACTTCGGATATGCCCAGCCCGGCTTCTCTTAACTCTCCCTCGGTTTCGTCGACTTCGATTATATTAGCGCTTAGGAACTTTACTTTATCTTTGCCCAACAAGTTTTTGAAAGCAAAATAAATTCTCTTGCGCGGCTGGTCCTCGGCAATACAAAGATAGGTCCGGTCAGGTTTAATTTTATTACGGCTTATAAGAGCCGTAAATCTATCATTGTCCCCCTGGCTGCGGATAATGCCGCTGCCGCTGGCGTAAATAATTTCCCCCATGGCGCCGGCATCCGGCAAAGTTTCCTCAAATACGCCGATCGATGAAATTCCCAATTTTCTTATCTCTTTCAAGATAGGCGTTAAAGGTTTCTTTTCAAAGGCGGCGATTTTCTTTAAATCATTTAAGTCAACGCATACTTCTACCGTTTTGCTTTGCGCTTCAAGCATATAACGTTGAATGGCCATAACCGCGCCGAGAAGGACGGCAAGCGTTAGAATGATAATAAGAATTCCCCTGGCTATTTTAGACAGCATCTTTTTTCTCCTTTTTCAATGAAGCTTCAATGAACCGATCAATATCCCCGTCAATCACCCTTTGTACATCCCCGACCTCGGTGCCGGTGCGGTGGTCTTTTACCAGGGTATAGGGTTGAAAGACATAAGAACGGATTTGGTGCCCCCACTCTATTTTTTTCTTTTCACCGCGCAGTTCATCAATCTTATCTTTTTGCTGCTCCAGCATCATCTCATAAAGCTTGGCTTTTAACAGGCGCATGGCGGTATCGCGGTTAGCGTGCTGGGAACGATCGGATTGGCTTTGAGTGACGATTCCGGTTGGAAGGTGGGTAATGCGGATGGCCGAGCTGACTTTGTTGACATTTTGCCCGCCCGGCCCGGAAGCGCGGTAAGTATCCACCCGCAGGTCATTGGGGTTGATGTCAATTTTAATATCGTCCGCCAGTTCGGGGATAACTTCAACCGCCACAAATGAAGTGTGCCGTTTCCCTTCCGACGAGAAAGGGGAAATGCGCACCAGGCGGTGGATGCCGGATTCATTCTTTAAATAACCATAGGCATAGGGGCCGGTGATGATTAATGTAACCCCTTTTATGCCGGCTTCTTCACCAAAAGAAATTTCCGGCATTTCTACTTTATAATCTTTGCCTTCAGCCCAGCGGGTATACATGCGCAGGAGGATCTGCGCCCAATCCTGGGCATCCGTCCCCCCTGCCCCAGCATTGATTGATAAGATAGCATTACTTTTATCATATCCGCCGGACAGCAGGGCCGCCAATTCCAATTTTTCGGCTTGATTTTTAAGTTCGAGTAATTCTTTTTTTAAAACGGCCGAATCGGCATCGCTGGCCATGTCAATTAAAGTTATAAAGTCGGCAATCCCGCTCTTCAATTCATCATAACTGCTAATTACTTTTTCCCTGGATTTTTTTTCCTGCAGGATTTTTTTGGCTTTTTCGCTGTCCGACCACAAGTTGGGATCAGCGGCTTGCGCATCAATTGCGGCCAATTGCTTTTTCTGCTCGTCAATTTTCAATATGGCCGCTAATTGGACCGCTTTGGCCTGCAGTTGTTTTATTTCGTCTTTGATTTCGTCTAACATAAAACCCTCGAGTGTAATTTGTTATTTATTTTTTATTGCTCCTTAAGCATGCAACACTTCTTATATTTCTTTCCCGACCCGCAGGGACAAGGATCGTTGCGGCTCAAGCCAGTAACTTTGGCTTTGGGGCGGACTTCTTCTGATCGGGAAATCTGCACGCGAAACATCATCTTGACCACCTCTTCCCGCACTCCCCGCATCATTTCCTGGAACATGCCGTAGCCCTCAATTTTATATTCAAT